>NZ_VZZS01000030.1:0-285859 GCF_009650575.1 Pseudomonas sp. MNR3A
TTATGCAAGTCTTTACTGTATGGATAAACAGGTGTTAGGCTCGCCGCGCTTTGTGCACAAGGCAGGGGCCACGGCTGGACTTGCAGGAAGGGCCTGCGGGTTCGGCGGGCCGGGCTGGATGTTGACGCATCCGCCCGGCTCGCCTCTTTTCACTAGATCAAGGAGCCTCCCGTGGAAGATCAGGTAAAAAAAAATCTAAGGAAACTGAAGTTAGAAACCGCAGAGCTTTTCGGAAAACTAAAAACAGAGATACCGCTGGCTTTGCTCTTGGGGACGTTCCCACTGCTACTGTTTTCCTACTTCAAGCGGGATGTAGACGAGATACTGGGCGGATTATTGGCAATAGGACCATTGGTTTATTACTCAGTTTTTTTGCTGGCCCCTTACGCTCTGGTGCTGATCATCAAGCACACCATCCGCCTCAGCTTCGACTCTACCAGAGAAAAATTAAACTATATCCATTTAATTGTTGACGAAGTCGGTCTTGGCTTCCTAACCATTACGAGAACAGCATTAGGCGCAATTATTGGAATCCTGATCCTACTGCACTTTTCCGACATCATATCTGGCACGCCCAAGCAAATTGCGAACACATATGTCAACGTAGCATTTTTAACGATATTCAACTGCCTTGGAGCGCTAATTAAGGACTGGGCGAATAAAGGAATAAATAGGCCTCTAGAGCGAAACCCTATAAGGCTGGGCAAAAAACTCTACTGACCTCTAAATCTAAAGCTCGCCTATTTTGACAACTCACGAGCATATTGCTGACAGGCTTTCAGGGCAATGATTGCTCGGTCACCTTCGTCGGTGATGGCGATAATTCGCTGAGCATGCGCTCGGTCAAGGTAGGCGCGTACCCCTGACATGTTCCAACGCAAAGTTCTAGCCGGCCAGATCAAGCTACCTATTACCCGCCTTGAGCCAAGCCAGAAGAGCGCCCGAGGCATTCATATTGCTGACCTGGCTTTCTATTTGGATCAGCAGCGGGATGCTGCGCGAAAAGAGTGTGCGCAGCTGAACAAGTCGTTTCGGGGCGCCTAACCGCAAGAGCACACCTCGGCAGGTCAGCTTCTGTCGCACGCCATGACCGCAGTAAACATTCGGCACAGCCAGCCAAATCAACTTGACTACATGTGTCGATAGCCGTCGACATTCGGCGGCTATCAAACCAACGCGGCCTTTGGCGGCGGGCAGCTAACGAGCTGAAGCTATCCTTCGTGCCTACAGGCATAAGCTACACCGTCGGTTCACTCATAGAGAATTGGTTCGAGTTAGACCGAGACTCAACCCACTGGGAAGATTTTCAATCGCAATAAGTGCTAGATTGTCGGTGATGATTCTACCGTCATTTAGCAGAGCGAACGAAGGCACCCAAAGAATTGCTTCTTTATCGAATTCATAGACCATTTGCCGACATACCTTTCCTTGAGCCTTAAGCCGCGAAATTAATAAGGCTGCTTGAGCACCCGCACCTGCTAAAGCATCCATGGCTGCATGAAGCTTTTTTGAATCTTTACCCCTGAATAGAAACGAGACCTGACAATCATCATGATTTGAATGAAAATCAAGTACAGGATTTCGCCTGTCGGCCATTCGAGTGAGTAATTTCCGGAACCAAGCATGTACTCCAGCATATGTGGCCTTACCCGCCTCCGAGGCAACCGCAGTCACAAATGGGTTCCAAACAATGAGTAAGTAGGGCAGTCCAATCCGGATCAACTCTTGTAATGATTCAGCTGCATTGAGGGACAGTTCAGCACGATCGACCTTAATAGGTGAGTCAATCGTCACCTCATCCACCCAGCCTCCATCCACCTCTCTTGAATCTGTCGCAATCTCGATCCACACATCGTCCGGTAAGTTGGGAAGTTTTAGGGGGGACGAAGCGGGTATGCCAACGTCTAAACCCAAATCAAAAAACCTCAAAACCTGGCCCCCAGCATAGAATCCAATCACTGCGGCGACAAATTTCCGGCCGTTGCCATTTTCGAATAGTGCGCCTTCCAGTAGTTGCCCTTTTGGACGACCGGGATCATGATTCTCAAGAAGAGTAAATGGATTACTGTTCACCTTGTCAACCAGCCTTTCTGGATCGACGTCCACCAGCAACTTACCATTTATATCGCATTCATCTGTCCAGATCACTGCGCGAACAATTTTCCCGAACTCCCCCCCCTTGGTGTCGTTATTCCACCTCTTCAACCCACTTAAGTGCAGCAGGTGTTTCTTGAATAAAATCAGACATATGCTTCGCCCCTTCTGATGCAATATGCAAAAAGCCAGATAAAC
Source organism: Pseudomonas sp. MNR3A (assembly GCF_009650575.1). NCBI lineage: Bacteria > Pseudomonadati > Pseudomonadota > Gammaproteobacteria > Pseudomonadales > Pseudomonadaceae > Pseudomonas > Pseudomonas sp. MNR3A. The sequence continues at coordinate 2,293 of NZ_VZZS01000030.1, forward strand.
CATATTATAATCGGCCACACCTTCGCGCCCTTCGCTTTGGGATCTGAGAGTTCCGCGCATCATGAGGCAATCACAGCAGACCAACGCAAAAGACAGATAACTGCCGCAAACCCACTCCAGATATAGGGTAACAGATGCTCAGTAGCGTACGAAGTTTTGATACAGAGTTTAATGAGCGAGAGCCATACACACAGACAAATCAGCCAATACGGACAATCACGATCAATCTGGTAAGTTCCAGTGGTTGCAACTCCACCGTCCTTCTCATTTGTTATCACACAGTAAGCATGGATTACCAACACATCCTTCATACCTCTGATGTACCTACGCTTCTCGGATGGATCAGTGAAGCGCTTGCATTCTGAGGTTTCAATTACGCACTTGCCTACCCCACACTTTAAAGCAGAAATGATAGCTCCCTTGCCACGTTCAAGCACCTCTTTTTTAATCGACTGCCTATTAAGCCACAGCATAATATTGCGCAAATAACCGACATAATATCCCTTATACTCTTTCAAGCCCGAATATGACACATCCGGCTGCTGCTGATAAAACCTCAACAATAAATATGCGTTAATTGCAAAAGCGACAAACCAAATGTGCTCGGTATTCCTTCTGAACTCAATTTGGGTGCCTAACACTGACAAGGCTTTTAGGTCCGCCCCAAAAAACCATAGAGCAATGAGCAGGGACGAGAAAGCAAGTAACCAACCGCGAGCTTTTGGGAAAGAGCCTTCATCGAAATCAGAACTCACAGCAACACTCCAGACAGGTTATTAATTATCGCAGTTAGCTCGACGTCTGCCGGGAGCAATCTAGCCGAATACTGGAGAGCTTACAACTGGTCAAGGCGAATACAAAATGGCAACCAAGTTTTTACATTACCCAGCCGACTACACAGCCCGGACGCCAAGTTTAACCGGCGCTTGGATGATCTTATCTAGCCACGCCCATCCCTTATATCGATCACCTCGCCCCCGCAAATGGGTATAACGGCGTAGCGAGTTCCAATCGCGATGCCCGGATACGCTCGACACCCTCGGGATATCCCAATCCATTTCAAACAACCGGCTCACTCCTTCATGGCGAAGGTCATGAAAATGGAGCCCATCTATCGCTACCACCTTACAAGCTCTTGCCCAAGACATGCCGACTGAGTCGGTGTTAAACGGGAAAATCTCAGGACACTGGCGCGGCATGCTTTGCAAAATCTGCCATGCCTCATCCGGCAAATGACACCAGACATCATTGCCGATCTTTTGGCCAGGGTTCTTCAAATCCCGCACCTTTACCGCCTGCCGATGTTCGTCCAAATCCTCCCAGCGGATTCTGGTGATTTCAGCCATCCTCCGTGTTGAGAAGATCGCGAACGCCATCACCTTGGGCATATGAATAGCAGTGGGCCTACGCTTCAGCATCTCGAAGAAATGCTCAAGCACCTTGTCGAGGTCATCCAGTGTCGGACGTCGATCCCGCTCGCGGCTACGCATGTTGTAGCCGAATTGCTTGAGGACAAGACGAGCATCAGGCATAGCTCGCGCGTCGATCTCGTAACCCCACGCTGCCCTGGCCAGCGACAGAACCGACCCAAGGTGCGCCAAGTCATTACCTGCCGTCTGCGGTTTGACTCCACCACCCTCGGGACTCATTCGCCACAATGCGTAGTCGACCAGCACCTGCTGGGTGATATTGGAGTCGACTACGTCAGCGAGGTAGGTTTTCTGGATGGCTCTGAGTGTCTGTCGCTTGGTCACGCCTAGCGGCCGGGCTTTCTCCGCTTCTACCAGGTACCGGTCAATCATCGCCGCAATCGGACGCCCCACACGGTTCGCCCGCTCGATTGCGCCCGGCTCCGACAATTCGGTCTCGCGTCGCTTCGCCCATGCCACAGCCGCCTGTTTGCGGGCGAACGTCTGGCTCTCTTGGTAGACTGTGACCTTGTCGCGGTTGATGCGAATCTGGACGGTGCAGCTGGTGGTGCCATCGGCTTTCTTGCGCAGTCTGATCGTTGCCATAGGGAATTGGTACACGTCTTAGGTCGATTGGTACATTGCACCAAGCGCTTGGTAAAACGCCCCAACCCCCCCGAAAATCGGTACGAAACACGTTGAACGAAAACACAGCAAAACCAAGCTCTAAACCACAAACCACGCGCCCTGAACCCTCCCGCCGGTTCAGCGTTGCACCCATGATGGACTGGACCGACCGCCACTGCCGGTACTTCCTGCGCCTGCTCTCCCAACGCGCCCTGCTCTACACCGAAATGGTCACCACCGGCGCCCTGCTCCACGGCGATGCGGCGCGTTTCCTGCGTCATGACGAGTCCGAGCACCCGCTGGCCCTGCAGTTGGGCGGCAGCAACCCGGCTGAACTCGCCGCCTGCGCTCGTCTGGCGCAGGAGGCGGGTTACGACGAGGTCAACCTCAACGTCGGCTGCCCCAGCGACCGGGTGCAGAACAACATGATCGGGGCCTGCCTGATGGGCCATCCGGCGCTCGTGGCCGACTGCGTCAAGGCGATGCTCGACGCGGTCGAGATTCCGGTGACGGTCAAGCACCGCATCGGCATCAATGGCCGCGACAGCTATGCCGAGCTGTGCGACTTCGTCGGCCAGGTGCACGACGCGGGCTGTCGCAGCTTCACCGTGCATGCACGAATCGCGATCCTCGAGGGCCTGTCGCCGAAGGAGAACCGCGAGGTGCCGCCGCTGCGCTACGAGGTGGCGGCGCAGTTGAAACAGGACTTCCCGGACCTTGAGCTGGTGCTCAACGGCGGGATCAAGACCCTCGATGAATGCCGCGCGCACCTGCAGACCTTCGACGGCGTGATGCTGGGGCGCGAGGCCTACCACAACCCGTACCTGCTGGCCGAGGTGGATCAACAACTGTTCGCCAGCGACGCGCCCGTCGTGACGCGCAGCGAGGCGATGGCGCGGCTGATGCCGTATCTGGTGGCGCATGTGGAGAGTGGCGGGGCCATTCATCACATCACCCGGCATATCCTCGGCCTGGGCCAGGGCTTCCCGGGGGCGCGGCGGTTCCGCCAGTTGCTGTCGGCAGACATTCACAAGGCGGCCGAGCCGCTGAAGGTGGTCGAGCAAGCGGCAGAGTTGCTGGCCGGCCGCTAGGGGAACCCTGGGCGGGGGGGTAGACTCGAAGGGGGAGTCGATGCCCCATCCAGGGGCTGCCATGTGGCCATCGCGGGGCCAGCCCGCGCCCGCATGACGCAGGATAGCCTTAGCCGGTGTTTGGCCTTGAGTGGCCGCCAGGGCTCGGGTAATGTCAAGACACTCACAGGACAGAGCATCAGGACAGAGCACGCCCATGACCTCAAAGCTGGAACAACTCAAGCAGTTCACCACCGTGGTCGCCGACACTGGGGACCTGGATGCCATCACCCGCCTCAAGCCGGTCGATGCCACCACCAACCCGTCGCTGCTGCTCAAGGCCGCGGCCATCTCGGGTTACGCCGACCTGCTCAAACAGGTCAAGGCTGATGCCAAGGGCAACGTCGACCTGGCCTGCGACAAATTCGCGGTGGCCGTGGGCGCGGGCATTCTCAAGGTCATCCCCGGGCGTATCTCCACCGAAGTGGATGCACGCCTGTCGTTCGATGAGCCGGCGTTGCTGAACAAGGCCCGCCAGCTGATCGCCCTGTACGAAGCTGCCGGCATTTCCAAGGATCGCGTGCTGATCAAGCTGGCCTCCACCTGGGAAGGTATCCGCGCCGCCGAGAAGCTGGAAAAGGAAGGCATCCAGACCAACCTCACGCTGCTGTTCTCCTTCGCCCAGGCCCAGGCCTGTGCCGATGCCGGGGTGTTCCTGATCTCGCCGTTCGTGGGCCGGATCTACGACTGGTACAAGAAGAGCACCGGCAAGGAGTACGTCGGCGCCGAGGATCCAGGCGTGCAGTCGGTGACACGCATCTACGATTACTACAAGACCAACGGCTACGACACCGTGGTCATGGGCGCGAGCTTCCGCAACGTCGGGCAGATCGAGCAACTGGCCGGGTGCGATCGCCTGACCATCAGCCCGGAGCTGCTGCAACAGTTGAGCGACGACCAAGGCGAGCTGCCACGCATCCTCAAGCCGGGCAATACCGGCGAAGCCAAGCAAGTGCTGAACGAGAGCCAGTTCCGCTGGGCGATGAACGAGGATGCCATGGCCACCGAGAAGCTGGCCGAGGGCATTCGCCAATTTGCGCGCGACCAGGAGAAGCTCGAGGCGTTGATGGCCGACAAAGGCTGATACATATCCGAGTTGTGGAACGGGCGGGAAGTACTGAGTATTTCCCGCCCGTTTGCGTTTGTGTATTCGAAAAAGAAGCTGCCGGCCTCATCGCGGGGCAAGCCCGCTCCCACAGAAGCATGTGCCCTACCACGGAATAGGTGCTGCTGTAGGAGCGGGCTTGTCCCGCGATTGGGCCGGCAGCCTCCCAACAGATGGAAGCAATGACCACCACCCTCCCCCTAGTTCTCGCTGGCCCCGTACTGCGCCGCCTGGAACCGCAACGCCTGGCCATCTGGCTGGTCGCTTCACGACCACTGAATCCCAAGTTCGTGCTGGACTGCCCGCACGTCGGCAGCCAACTGGAGTGCCAAGTCGTCGCCATCGGCGAACATGCTCATGTACACCTGCTGAACCTGCACTTCGACCAGCCCTTGCCCGAAGATGTGCTGCTGGAGTACGACCTGCACCTGGACAATGATCAGAGCATCGCCGACTGGGCGCCGCACCTGCTGTACCCAGGTGCCAGTCGTCCGAGCTTCGTGTTGCGCAAGCGTATCGATCCATTGCTGCACGGCTCGTGCCGCAAACCCCATCACCCCGCCGCCGACGGCCTGCTCTGCGCCGACCGCCTGCTGCTCGACAACCCACCCCCTGAACAACGCCCGGCACTGCTGATGATGACCGGCGACCAGGTGTATGCCGACGATGTGGCCGGCCCCACCCTCAAGGCCATCCACGGCTTGATCGAACGCCTGAAGCTGTTCGACGAGCCTCTCGACGGCGCGCTGGTCGACAGCGGCCAGGCGCTCTATCGTCATCCCGCCTGCTACTACCATCGCGCCGACCTGCTGCCAGCCCAGCAGGGCAATGAGCCGCTGCGCCGGCGTTTCTTCCGGGGCAAGCGCAAGCCGATCTTCTCGTCGAGCAATGCCGACAATCATCTGGTGACCTTCGCCGAGGTCATGGCCATGTACCTGCTGGTCTGGTCGCCCACACCCTGGACACTGGTGGGGCTGGAGGCGCCCGAAGGGCTCTCTGTCACGCGCCAGCAGCGCTACCAGGACGAACTGCCGCTGATCGAGGCGTTCCGCGACGGCCTGGGCCAAGTGGCGCGCGTCATGGCGCACCTGCCCTGCCTGATGATCTTCGACGACCACGACATCACCGATGACTGGAACCTGTCGGCGCAATGGGAGCAGACCGCCTATGGCCACCCCTTCTCGCGCCGGATCATCGGCAACGCCGTGCTCGGCTACCTGCTGTGCCAAGGCTGGGGCAACGACCCCAAGGGCTGCACAACGCTGGTCGAGGGATTGCAGGCACTGACTGCAAATGCACCGCAGGGCGCACTGGACGGTGAGGCCCTGGATACACTGATCGGTGATCTGCTGCGTTTCCAAGGCTGGCAATACGACCTGCCCAGCGACCCACCGCTACGCGTACTGGACACCCGCACCCGACGCTGGCGCAGCGAACGCAAGCTGAGCAAGCCGTCCGGGCTGCTTGACTGGGAAGCGCTGTGCGAACTGCAGCAGGCCCTGCTCGATCATCCGTCAGCGATCATCGTGTCACCGGCGCCGATTTTCGGGGTCAAGCTGATCGAGACGGTGCAGCGGGTGTTTACTGCACTGGGCTACCCGCTGCTGGTGGATGCCGAGAACTGGATGGCCCATCGCGGCGCCGCTCAGGTGATCCTGAATATCTTCCGCCATTCCCGCACGCCGGGACACTACGTGATCCTGTCCGGGGACGTGCATTATTCATTCGTCTACGAAGTGCTGATCCGTCACCGCCAACGCAGTCCACACCTGTGGCAGGTCACCAGCAGCGGGATCAAGAACACCTTTCCAGTGCGCCTGCTGGATGTGCTCGACCGTCTGAACCGCTGGCTGTACTCACCGCGCTCGCCGCTCAACTGGTTCACCCAGCGCCGATCAATGGAGGTGGTGCCGCGCGTGCCAAGCCGAAGCAAGGCCGGGGAGCGGCTGTGGAATGGTGCGGGCCTGGGGCAGGTATTCTTCGACGAGCAGGGGCGGCCGGCGCGGGTTGTCCAGCTGAGTGCCGAGGGCGATGAAGCGACGGAGTTCGTGCGGTGTGGTGAGAGGGACCGCTAGCGGATCCCGGGGCGCCATTGGCGCCGAATCAGGAACGCTCCAGCGCACTCACCAGATCACGAAACGCTTCGCGGTTGGAGTCGTTCAGGCCCATGAGGATCTTGTGCGCCTCCAGCACCTTGGAGCGCACCACTTCTTCGTTCTGATCCTGCGATGGCAAGTCGCTCAGGCAATCCGGGCATGGCAGCGGACGGTCGACGATGTTGAATACCTGGTCGAACCCCATCGACTGCAATAGCCGGGAAATGTCCGGGTTGGTAGTGACCACGGTCGGCAGCAGGCCAACCTTCTGCCGCGACAGGATCGACAGCTTGGCCAGCAGGCCCAGGGTGGTGCTGTCGATGCTTTCGGTTTCGGTCAGGTCGATGACGATGGCCGAGAAATTCAGTGCGGTGAAGATCTTCTCGATCGTCGCATCCAGCGCCGAACACAGGGTCAGGCGCACTTCACCGACGAATTTCAGCACGAAGGTACCGCTCTGCTCGGCGAACTGGATTCTACCGGTACTCATTGAAGGTTCCTGCTCAACACCAATAGGGCGATATCATCCGGCATCTCCCCAAGCGTAGCCAATCCGAATCGTTGGCGCAGCCCGTCCAGGCTGCCCCCCGCGGTCTTGACGATTTCCGGCAAGGCCGCTTCCTTATCTTTGAGTGTATCCCCAGGCAAAAGGTCCAGGATGCCATCGGACATGAGCGTGAGACTGAAGCGCGGCGGCAGCTCGAGCACATGGTCCTGGTAGGTGGCTTCATCGAACAGCCCCACCGGCAGGCCACGGCCTTCCAGATAGCGGGCCTGCCCCGGGGTGTAGAGCACAGGCAGCGGCAAGTGGCCGCCGACGCTGTAGGTCATCAGGCCGGTATCTTCGTCGATCACCCCGCCGACCATGGTCACATGCTTGCCCAGCTTGCAGTTGATCAGGCCACGGTTGATGTGCGCCAACACCTGCGACGGCTTGAACTCGCGCATCTTGCCGTTGCGCTTGAATTCGAACAGCAGGCGGGTGGTCATGAACTTGAGCAGCACGGTGACGAAGGCCGACGACGCGCCGTGGCCGGACACGTCCGCCAGGTAGAAGGCGATGCGGCGCTCGTCGACGCGGAAATAATCGGTGAAATCGCCGGAGAGGTAGAGCGAGGGAATGATCTGGTGGTCGAACGACAGATCGCCCGCAGTCCACGGCTTTTCCGGCAGCATGTTCATCTGCACCTGGCGACCGGCGGTCTGGTCTTCCTGCAGCAGGTGCAGACTGGCTTCCAGCTCCCGGTTGGCAGCTTCGAGCTTGTCGCGGTAACGCTGGTTCTCGAGCACCAGGCGCGAACGGTCGAGCGCACGGCGCACCGAGTGCTCGAGCACGGCAAGGTCTTCCAACGGCTTGATCAGGTAGTCGGCCGCGCCCAGGCGCAAGGCCTCGACCGCATCGCTCATGACGCCCGCACCGGATACCACGATCACGGGCAACTGCGGAGCGTGCTCGGTGATCCGGCGGATCAATTCGAGGCCGCCCATCTGCGGCATGCGCAGATCGCAGATCACGAGGTCGGGCTGGTGTTCTTCGAAGACCTGGAGCCCCTGCTGGCCATTACTGGCCTGGAGGACGCTGAAGCCACTGTCTTCCAGATAGGCGGCGAGGCTTGCACGGACCACGTCGTCGTCATCGATGATCAGCAGCGTTGCACTGGTTTTCTGCATGTGGGCGAACGGCGCCGATTGGTTGGCGTAGCGGACATCGGCAAGGGCGACGGACGGCTACTGGAATACTCTGTGACCACTTCTCTTTGAGGTGTAGGACAAGAAAACCTGTCCGGCAAATCGCAGTGGTGCCCTGTAAGGCGCAGACGGTACTCCCATCCGCGGGGCGTTTCAAGCATACGAGGGTCGAGTTCGATGTGCTAATCACCAGCGGTTATTTGGCAGGGCCGTTTGGCATACGGTTGGGTATAGAAAAGCCCTTGAGCGGCCAGACAATTACAGGATGTAAATGCCTGGCTACTCGCGGGCAGGTCTGGAGAAGATCAGGTTTCAGCGACGACCGATGTGCGACGACACACTCCACAGATCGACACCACCGTCTGTGGCATGACGGTCGATGGCGGACAACTCGTCAGGGGTGAACTGCAGATTGCCCACCGCATCGAGGGAGTCGTCGAGCTGCGCCAGCGTACGTGCGCCGATCAGCGTCGAGGACACCCGCAAATCACGCAGCACCCAGGCGATCGCCATCTGCGCCAGGGTCTGGCCGCGGGCCTGGGCGATGTCGTTGAGGCCGCGGATTCGCGCCAGATTGTCATCGCCGAGCATGCGCGACGGCAGCGAACCACCCCGGGTGGCGCGGGATTCGCTTGGCACGCCCTGCAGATACTTGTCGGTGAGCATGCCCTGGGCCAACGGCGAGAAGGCAATGCAGCCGACTCCCAGATCGTCGAGCGTGCCGAGCAAGCCCTGCTCGATATCGCGGTTGAGCATCGAGTAGTTGGGCTGGTGGATCAGCAGCGGCACGCCTTCAGAAGCCAGGATTGCTGAAGCTTCGCGGGTCAACTCCGGCGAATAGGAGGAGATGCCCACGTACAGGGCCTTGCCCTGGCGGTGCAACTGCGCCAGCGCGCCCATGGTCTCTTCCAGCGGTGTGTCGGCATCGACCCGGTGCGAATAGAAAATGTCGACATAATCCAGGCCCATGCGTCGCAGGCTCTGCTCGCAACTGGCGATCAGGTGCTTGCGCGAGCCGGTCGGGCCGCCGTAAGGGCCCGGCCACATGTGCCAGCCGGCCTTGGTGGAGATCACCAGCTCATCGCGGTAGGCGGCAAAATCCTGAGCCATCCAGCGCCCGAAGTGTTCTTCGGCGGAGCCGGCAGGCGGGCCGTAGTTGTTGGCCAGGTCGAAATGCGTGACACCACGGTCGAAGGCACGGCGCAGCAGGCTGCGGCCGGTCTCGAACTGATCCACGCCGCCGAAGTTCTGCCACAGGCCCAGGGAAATGGCCGGCAGTACCAGGCCGCTGCGCCCAACACGACGATAGGGCATGGCGCCCTCATAGCGACCGGGATCGGCAAAATAAGTCATCAAGTCCACCTCTTGGTCTGGTTACATGCTAGGCAGTGCGCAGCCTGTCGGCGCGACCACCGCTGAATCCATTCAATCAGCAAACGCGCGAACTTCAGACAGAAAAGAACTCAGCGCCATGCTGAACCATTTTCATCATATGGTCAGACTAGGCTCATGAAAGGCCCTGATCGGCTCGAATCAACTCGATCAGCTGACGCAGGGCGGGTGGCGTCTGGCGGCGGCTGGGGTAGTACATCACCAGCGGCTCGTCGCTGGAGGCCCATTGCGGCATCACCACTTCCAGCGCACCGCTGCGCAGCTCTTCGCGCACCCGCATTTCCAGGCAGTACGCCAGGCCCAACCCCGCAACTGCGGTGCCAATGGCCATGTCGCTGGCGTTCAAGCGCAGCGGCCCTGGCCCTTCGATGCGCACCTGCCGTTCTCCGTCACCCAGCTCCCAGGGGTAGACCGAATCGTCGCCGATACGCATCTGGATGCAGCGGTGCTGCATGAGCTCGGCGGGCGATGTGGGTCGGCCGTGCTTGTCCAGGTATGCCGGCGCGCCAACCACAACCCAGCGCAACACGCCGGTCAGCGGGATGGCGATCATGTCCTGGGGCACGGTTGCACCGAAGCGGATGCCGGCATCGAAGCCTTCGGCAACGATGTCGAGCATGCGGTCGTCCATCACCAGGTCGAGGTGCACCTGGGGAAAGCGCGACAGGAACCGATCAAGCACCGGCAGGATCAGCAGGCGCCCGGCGTCATGGGGAATATTCAGGCGCAGGCGACCGACGGGCGCCTTGCGGTGGTCTTCGAGGGCATTGAGGCCGTGGCCGATGGCTTCGAAGCCCTGGGCCAGGGACTGCATGAGGTCACTGCCGGCGGCCGTCAGCGCGACCGAGCGGTTGGTGCGATTGAGCAGGCGGACTTCGAGGCGATCTTCGAGCTTCTTCATCGTATGACTCAACGCCGAGGCGGTCAGTCCGAGCTCGTTGGCGGCATCGACGAAACTGCCGCGACGTGCAATGGTGAAGAATACGTTCAGGTCCGCCAGATCGGAGCGCTTGAATGCCGCCATGGGGCCAGCCACCCTTGAGAATGAGAACGACGGCCATTGTGCCGTCAATCAGGGAGAAGCTGAACGTACGGTGCATCACTTTTCACACTGCGCCAAACGAAGAAGGCGACCCTTGCGATCGCCTTCTTCTGCTTGCCTGACTCAGAAGTCGTCTTCGACTTCCCCGTCCTTGACCTTGAACTCGCGGTTCTGCAGGTAGGCGTTGCGGATGAAGATGTACTTGTCGCCCTGCATCAGCTTCTCTGCCGACAGCAGGCTGGCGCGGGTGTCGATCACGTCCAGGGCGAAGATCGAGTTGCGGGTCGGTACATGATCGATATAGCGGTAGGGTTCGGTGAAGGAGTCCGGGTACTTGGACAGACCGTCACGCACAGTGCTCGGCCCCAGCAGCGGGATGACCACGTATGGCCCGCTGGGCACGCCCCAGTAGCCGAGGGTCTGGCCGAAATCTTCGTCGTTGCGCTGCAGCCCCATGCGGGTGCCGACGTCGATGAAGCCGCCCAGGCCGAACGTGGTATTGACGATCAGCCGCGCCGTGTCGATGCCTGCCGCGCGAGGCTTGAGCTGCAGGACATTGTTGACCAGGTTGCCGACGTCGCCCAGGTTCAGGAAGACATTGTGAATGCCGTCCTCGAGGAACTGCGGGGTGACCGCCTGATAGCCTTGGGCCAACGGCTTGAGGGCGTAGGTATCAATGGTGTCGTTGAACCTGAAGATCGGTCGATTGACCACTTCCCAGGGATCTTCCTCGGTCGCCGCCTGGGTGGCGGCCACAGGCGCCAGCAACAGACTGACACAGACACAGGCCTGGGTGATTCGCTCGATCACACCGGCACCGATCCTCTGCATAGATGTTTCTCCATCGGATTTCACGGTGGCAGCCGCCTGAAGGCGCTGCTGGATAGTGCGCCAGTATAAAGGCAATCTGGCAGGCAGCCAGCATTACACACCTTTGTTCAACATTTTGTGAACAAGAGTTTCATCTTCCAACTGTCATCCGACCGTCATGAAGGGCGTTTAGCCTGCGGTGTATTTCAGGGATGTTGCCATGCACGAAGCGCCCGCCCTCACTGCTGTGCTGTTCGGCCTGCGCGGTTGCCTGGTCCAGGCCGCGAACGGCAGCCCCCTGCCCGCCCCCGGTGCCCTGGACACCCTCCAACAACTGCGGCGCCAGCAAGTACCTTGCATCTGGCTGGACGACCTGAGCGACCATCAGGGCGAGCACCTGGCCAGCGTGCTCCCCGACTGGCTGCCCGGCCAGGTTGCCAACGGTTCGCCATGGCCCTCACCGAATGCTTGCTGGCATGCCTTGATGTCATTGAACAGCGATCGCCTCGATGGCTGCGTGCTGGTCAGTGGCGAGCCGCGCCTGTTGCAGTCGGGCCTGAACGCCGGATTGTGGACCGTCGGCCTTGCCGCCTGCAGCCCTTCCTGCGACCTGGCATCGAGTCGGTGGCAAGCCATGAGCACGCAGGAGCAGGAGTTGGCCCGCGGCAAGGCTACCCTCGAGCTGTTCGGCCTGGGCGTGCACTCGGTGATTGACCACCTGGAGTCACTGGACACCTGCCTTGCGGACATCGCTCAGCGCCGACGCAAGGGTGAAAAACCCTGACACAGCGTCGTTGATGCCGGTCATGCAAAGCGCCAGCAAGTGGATTACGCTTGAAGTCAGGCCAGAACCTTTGCCGCTTCGCCGAGGTCCATGGCTTGCCAAGTCATTGATGGAGAACAGCCAATGCCCGCCCGCGAATTGCAAGAGCGCCTCAACAGCCTGCGCGAGCAACTGGATCGAAACGTACCGCTGTCGGAAGAAGAACTTGCCAGCCTGCATGAGGAAGCGCGACAGATCGAAGCGCAACTGAAGCTCGAAGAGGCCACGCCAGACAACAACCTGGTCGATGGCGTGAATCTGGCCATCGAGCGTTTCGAAGCCGATCACCCGGACCTCACGGCGACGCTGCGCAGCATTGCCAACTCGCTGCACAGCATGGGGATCTGATTTCATCACCAAGAGCCGCCCCTGCAGTCATCACCTGCCGGAGCGGCATCGCGCTACGCTGGGGGTATAACGCCCCCAAGCATTGCGCTTACTGGCGCACCAACCGCCCGTTGCTCGGACTGATCGGCCGATTGCTGCGGTAGGGGTTGATGTCCAGACCACCCCGACGCACATAACGCGCATACACCGTCAGATGCTCCGGCTGCAGCAGGCGCAGCAGGTCCAGGTAGATCCGCTCGACGCACTGCTCGTGGAAATCGGCATGCTGGCGGAAGCTCACCAGATAGGTCAGCAGGCTGGCATGATCCAGCGCGCGCCCCTTGTACTCGACCACCACACTCCCCCAGTCAGGCTGGCCGGTGACCGGGCAGTTGGACTTGAGCAGGTGGCTGTGCAGGGTTTCCTCGACGATACGCTGCGAGTCGCAGCGCAGCAGTTCAGGCTGCGGTTGCTCGTAGTTGCTGATGCTCACGTCCAGCCCATCGATGCACTGGCCCGGCAAGGCCACCACACCCTGCTGCTCGACCTCACCCAGCGTTCGAACCTGAACCTTCACAGGCTTGCCTGCAGCAGCGGACAAGTCCTTCTCCAGGCACGCCTGCAGCTCGCCGCTCGATGCGAACACCGTCTGGTTCAACGAGTTGAGGTAGAGCTTGAACGACTTGGACTCGATGATGTTAGGCGAGTCGGCCGGAATGGCGAACTCGCCGATGGCCACCACCGGCTTGCCGGAGGGCAGCAACCACGACAGCTCGAAGCAGTTCCAGTAGTCCACGCCCTGCCACGGCAGGGTCTGCGCGGTCACACCCAGCTCGGCCCATTTAGCCGTGCGTGGGATCGGAAACAGCAGCGACGGGGTGTAAGTGGCGATGTATTCGCTGGACTTGCCCAGCGGGGAGTGTTCGGCGGCGGGATGCATGTATCTGACCTGAAAGCGCGGGAATGGCGCCATTCTACCGGTTTTGCACCCCGCCTTGGGGATGATGTCACTCGATGGTCAACTGACCGACCATGCCCGCCTGATAGTGGCCCGGTACGTTGCAGGCGAATTCGATGGGCGTCGACTTGCGGAAGGTCCAGGTCAGCTCGGCGCGCTGCCCGGGCTGGACCAGCACAGTGTTGCCCTGATCATGCCCGTTGCCGCCATGGCCCATCTGGCTGTGGTCCATCCCGGCCATGTTGCCATGGTCCATGCCCGCCATGGCCGCCATCTCCTTCTGGTGCTCGACGTGCATGGCTTTGTCACCCAGGTTGAACTCATGAGCCAGCTTGCCTTCGTTGATCACCACGAAGCGCACCGTCTCGCCGGCCTTGACCTGCAGGCTCTTGGGCTCGAAGGCGATGTCCTTGAGCACCACATCGACGGTACGGGTGGCCTTGGAGGCCGGCGCCGGTTCGCCGAAGCCGAAGGTCTTGGCGCCATCGGCGAAGACCGGCAGGCTGGCCACGGCGAGGGTGGCGGCGAGGATCAGGTGTTTCATGGCAACTCCGGTTTGTGCGCTAGAGATGGAGCCACTCTAGGGTCATGGGACTGGCGGCTAGCTGACAGGCAGATTACAAGTTTGTCAGCTTGGGCGCGCTTGCCGATCGTCACGTATCATTTGAGCCAATGCTGCGGCACGACACTCCGGGCTGTTCTATGAAAACTGGAGTGCTCGTGCGCTTACCTTTTTGACAATGGACAGTGCATGAAACTGCTGATCGTCGAAGACCAGGCCAGGACCGGCCAATACCTGCGCCAGGGCCTGAGCGAGGCCGGTTTTGCCACGGAACTGGCCGATGACGGTGAAACGGGGCAATTCCTCGCGCTCACCGGCGACCACGACCTGCTGATCCTGGATGTCATGCTGCCGGGCCGGGATGGCTGGCAGATCCTTCAGGCGGTGCGCCAGGCGGGGCTGGACACGCCGGTATTGTTCCTTACCGCGCGTGACGCTGTCGAAGACCGCGTCCATGGCCTGGAGCTGGGGGCCGACGATTATCTGGTCAAACCCTTTGCCTTCTCCGAGCTGCTGGCCCGGGTACGTAGCCTGCTGCGCCGCGGCGCCAGCCCCTCCCAGGACACCACCCTGGCCCTGGCCGACCTGCGCCTGGACCTGATCCGTCGCCGCGCCGAGCGCGCCGGCAGCCGCATCGACCTGACCGCCAAGGAATTCGCCCTGCTCGAGCTGCTGCTGCGGCGCCAGGGCGAGGTGCTGCCCAAATCGCTGATCGCTTCGCAGGTGTGGGACATGAATTTCGACAGCGATACCAATGTGATCGAGGTCGCGATCCGTCGCCTGCGCCTGAAGATCGACGACAACCACCCCAACAAGCTGATCCATACCGTGCGCGGCATGGGCTACGTGCTCGAGGAGCGCCACGACTGATGCCCCGACTCTCCCTCAGCGGGCGCCTGGCCCTGCTGTTCGCGGCCTGCACCGCCGCCGTGTCGCTGAGCGCCGGGTTGCTGTTCAGCCATGCCAGTGAACGTCACTTCGTCGAGCTCGACCAGCAGTTGCTCAGCGCCCGCCTCTCGCAATTGCGTGCGCACCTGGCCGATGTCGACTCCCGCACCGCGTTGGACGTCCACCTGCCGACGCTGCGCAGCGAGCTCAGCCACCAGTCGGACCTGGCCCTGCGTATCCGCGGCAACGACGGTACGCTGTGGTTCGACAGCCGCGCAGGCTTGCCGCAGGAACCCCGTCAGCCGGGCCTGGCCACCCTGCACAGTGACGGCATGGACTACCGCAGCCTGTGCCAGGCGTTGCCAAACGCCCAGGTCACCTTGTTTCTCGACATCACCCACCACCAGCACTTTCTACAACGCATGCAGCAGTTGATCTGGCTGACCGTCGGGCTCTGCGCGTTGGCTACAGCCCTCCTCGGCGCCTGGGCTGCGCGCCGCGGATTGCAACCGTTGCGCCAGATGGGCGCGGTGGCCGCCAGCGTCAATGCGCGCTCGCTGACCACGCGCCTGCCAGTGGCACAACTGCCTGAAGAACTCGCCGAGCTCGGCCACACCGTCAACGCCATGCTGCAACGCCTGGACGATGCCTTTCAACGCCTCTCGGCCTTTTCCGCCGACATCGCCCATGAACTGCGCACGCCGCTGTCAAATCTGCTCACCCACACCCAGGTCACCCTCACCCGCCCCCGCAGCCTGGAGGAGTACCGCGAAGCCCTTCACGGCAACCTCGAGGAACTCCAACACATGGCGCAGATGGTCAACGACATGCTGCTCCTGGCCAAGGCCGACCATGGTCTGCTGATGCCCAGCCGACAGGCTTTGGACCTGGCGACCGAGACCGATGCTCTGCTGGAGTACTACGCGCCGCTGGCCGAAGATGCCGGCATCATCCTGCGACGCCGCGGTGAGGCACAGACAGAGGGCGACCGGCACATGCTGCGCCGGGCCATGTCCAACCTGCTGGACAACGCACTGCGCTTCACCCCACCTGGCGGGACCATCGAAGTGACGCTGTCACCGGGGCTGCACATAGAGATCGCCAATACCGGCCCCGCGATTGCAGCGCAGGCCCTACCACGCCTGTTCGACCGGTTCTATCGAGAGGATCCGACACGCCATGAAGGCAGCAGCGAACATGCGGGGCTAGGGCTTGCGATCACCCGGTCCATCGTGCAGGCCCATGGCGGGGGAATTCACGCCCACTGTGAAGGGGGATGGACACGCTTTGTGATTGACCTGCCCCCGAAGCGCTGAGGCAGTGCAACGGCTGGCGCGGGCTTCGTTTACGCTCGCGCCAGCGCAGGGATCGCGCCCACCTTCATGCGCAGACCACGACGTCACTCGTAACGCAATGCCATCGCAGGCTCGATCTGCGATGCGCGATACGCCGGATACAACGTGGCCAGGAAACTCATCACCAGGCCGGCGATACAGATGATCGCGACATCACCCCACTGCAACTGCGATGGCAGGCTGCTGATGAAGTACATGTCGGAGGTGAAGATATGCTGGCCGCTGGTGCGTTCCAGCCAACCGACGATGGCGCTGACATTGAGCGCACCGATCACGCCCAACACCCCGCCAATCAGGGTGCCGACGATACCGATCAGGCTGCCCTGGACCATGAAGGTCCCCATGATCTGCGCCGGCGTCGCGCCGATGGTGCGTAGAATCGCGATGTCGGCACCCTTGTCGTTCACCACCATCACCAGGGTGGCGATGATGTTGAACGCCGCCACGGCAATGATCATCAGCAACAGCAGACCGATCATGGTCTTTTCCATCTTCATCGCGCTGAACAGGCTGCCCTGGGTGTGCGACCAGTCATCGGCGCGGAAGGCATCGCCCAGGGCCGAAGCGATCGCCTTGGACACCTGCGGCGCAGCGTACAGGTCGTGCAGCTTCAGGCGTACGCCCTGCACCTGGCCCGGTGCCCAGCGTTGCATCTCGCCGGCGTCGGCCATGTGGATGTAGGCCTGCGAACCGTCCAGCTCGGCGCCGACCTTGAAGATGCCGACCACGGTCAGGCGCTGCATGCGTGGGGTAATACCACCGGGCGCACTGCTCACTTCCGGCACGATCAGGGTGACCTTGTCGCCGGTGTTCAGGCGAAAACGGCGCGCCGTCAGCTCCCCGAGCACCACGCCATACTCACCGGGCTGCAACGCTTGCAGGGCACCCTGAACGATATGCTGGCCGACAATGGAGACCTTGCCCTCCTGCGCCGGATCGATACCGCTGACCTGGATCGGCTGCATCGCGCCCTTGTAGGAGAGCATGCCTTCCATTTCCGTCAGGGGCGCCGCGGCGATCACCGCCGGGTTCTTCAGCGCGGCCTCGGCAACACGCTGCCAGTTATCCAGCGGCTGTACGCCAAGAATGCTGGCATGCGGCACCAACCCCAGCACGCGGGAGCTCATTTCACGCTGGAAACCGTTCATCACCGACAACACCACGATCATCGCCAGCACGCCCAAAGAGAGGCCGATCATCGAGGTCATGGAGATGAACGAGATGAAGTGATTGCGGCGCTTGGCACGGGTGTAACGGGCACCGATGAACAAGGGCAAGGGTCTGAACATGTACGCGAACACCCAGTTGAACAGTAGATTGGGGCCGCGCAGGCGGCCCCATGCAATCAGATCGAGATCAGACGACCGTCTTCCAGGCTCAGCACACGGTCCATCTTGCGTGCCAGGCTCAGGTCGTGGGTCACCACCAGGAACGCCGTGCGCGACGCCGTCGACAGTTCCTGCATCAGCTCCTGGATACCCAGAGCGGTATGGTGATCAAGGTTGCCGGTGGGCTCGTCGAGCATCACCAGGCCCGGCTGGTTGACCAACGCACGGGCAATCGCCACGCGCTGGCGCTCGCCGCCAGACAGTTCGGCAGGCTTGTGATTCAGGCGATGGCTGAGGCCTACACGCTTGAGCAGCGCCTCAGCGCGCTGACGTGCTTCCGGGATAGGTGTACGACCGATCAGCAGCGGCATGCAGACGTTTTCCAGGGCCGTGAATTCTGCCAGCAGGTGGTGGAACTGGTAGACGAAGCCCAGGGCGCGGTTGCGCAGCAAGCCGCGATCACGTTCGCCAAGCGCCGAAAGCTCCTCCCCGGCCAGCCAGACGCTGCCCTGGGTTGGCGTGTCGAGGCCGCCCAGCAGGTTGAGCAGCGTGCTCTTGCCCGAGCCGGAGCTGCCGACGATGGCCACCCGCTCCCCTGGGTGCAGTTCCAGGCTCAGGCCCGACAGCACCTGCACCGACTCCGGCCCCTCGTCATAGGACTTGCCCAGGTTGCGGCAACTCAGTACGGCTTTATCACTCATGCGCGACTCACTCATAACGTAGCGCCTCTGCAGGCTGGGTGCGCGCGGCACGCCAGGCCGGATACAGGGTGGCGAGGAAACTCAGGACCAGCGCCGCACCGCAGACCATCCACACGTCCTGGGCGATGATCTGCGACGGCAGGTAATCGATGAAGTACACATCGGCATTGAGGAACTTGTGCCCGATCAAGGTCTCGACACCCGCGATCGCCGCACTGACGTTGAGCGCGGCGATGATCCCGACCACTGCGCCGATCAGCGTGCCGACCACGCCGATCACCGTGCCTTGGACCATGAAGATCGCCATGATCTGCCGGGGCGTGGCGCCAAGCGTACGCAGGATGGCGATGTCGCCGCGCTTGTCATTGACCACCATCACCAGGGTGGAAATGATGTTGAACGCGGCCACCGCGACGATCAGCAGCAGGAGCAGGCCGATGATCGACTTCTCCATGCGAATCGCCTGGTACAGGTTGCCCTGGGTGCGGGTCCAGTCGCGGGCGTAATACTGGTGCTCGCCCAACTGCTGGACGATGCTCCAGGCCTCGCGCGGAGCCTTGAACAGGTCGTCGAACTTCAGGCGCAGGCCTTGCACCTGGTCGGCCTTCCAGCGGTGCAGGCGCGAAAGGTCGGAGAGGTTGGTCAGGCCCAGGAAGCCATCGATCTCGCCAGCGCCGACGTGAAAGGTGCCGACCACGGTAAAGCGCTTCATGCGCGGGAACATCCCGGCCGGGGTGATGCTCACCTCGGGGGCGACGAAGGTGACCTTGTCACCGACCTTGACGCCCAGCTTGGTGGCGGCCTTGTCACCGATGAGGATGCCCCACTCGCCGGGCGCCAGTTGGTCGAGGCTGCCCTGCTGCAGGAAGTTGTCGATGATCGACACCTCGCGCTCGCGGTCCGGCTGGATGCCGTTGAGCAGCATCTTCTGCACCTTGCCGTCATGGGTAAGCAGCCCCTGCATCTGCGTGAAGGGCGCGACCGCCTGCACGTGCGGATTCTGCTTTACTTGTTGAGCAAGGGCCTGCCAGTCGCCGATGGGCTGGTCGCCCTCGATGGTGGCGTGGGGGACCATGCCAAGGACGCGGGTGCGCATCTCGTGATCGAAGCCATTCATCACCGACAGCACCACGATCATCACCACCACGCCCAGGGCGAGGCCGATCATCGAGGTCAGGGAAATGAACGAGACGAAATGGTTGCGTCGCTTGGCACGGGTGTAACGCGTACCGATGAATACGAAGAGAGGTCTGAACATGTCGGGGCTTGTTCGGATGAAAGGGAACGTCCTGGTGGCGAGGCGCCTACGGCGGCTTTACACTCGGACCACCGCCGCAACCATGGGTTCGCCATGACGACATTAGACGAAGAAGATCGCCGGGAATACTACCGCATCGAAGACAGGATCGCACTGGAAATCAGCCCCCTGAGCGCGGCCGAAGCCCTTGAACCAGAACTGTTGCAGGATGATTCACCACTGTTCAACCTGCTCAGCGAGCTGCACCTGTCGGACTTCGAATCCCAGCACCTGTTGCGCCAGCTCAGCGACAAGGACCGCACCCTGGCCGCCTTCCTGCGCGCCCAGAACAAACGCCTCGACCTGCTCAGCGCGGTGGTCGCACAAACGCTGATCGGCGAGATCGGCCAGCCGCAGCGGGTGATCATCTCCGAAGGCGGTGTCGAATTCGCCCAGGCGCAGCAGATCGCGCCCGGCACCCGGGTAAAGGTGAAGATGGTACTGATGCCTCGCGCCCACGGCCTGCTGCTGCGTGGCCGCGTCACCCACTGCGACCCACGTCCCGAAGGCGACTTCGAGGTTGGCACCGAATTCATCGACATGACCGATGCCCAGCGCCAGCTCCTGGCCCGCTATATCCTGCAGCGTCAGCAACAACAGCGGCGCCAGCAACTCGAACACGACGACCCGGCATCCTGAGCCTTTTCCCTTTAGACCTGAAGGAACGAACGTGACCCTGATCTACGGCCATCGCGGCGCCAAGGGCGAAGCGCCCGAGAACACCCTGACCAGCTTCCGCCAGTGCCTTTCGCACGGCGTCGACCGTTGCGAGCTGGACCTGCACCTGTCGGCCGACAACGAGCTGATGGTGATCCATGACCCGACCCTCAAGCGCACCACCGGCCGACGCGGCAAGGTCGTCGAACACCCGGCAGCGGACCTGGTTACCTACGACGCGCGCAAGGGCGGCCCCGGACATGTGCAGCCCTGCCCTATCCCGCGCCTTGAAGAACTGTTCGAGAAGTGCGCCTTTGCCCACTGGCAGCTGGAGGTCAAGAGTGCTTCGCGCACCCGCGCAGCAAGCACGGTGCTGGCCATTCGCGAGCTGGCACAACAATACGGCCTGCTCGACAAGGTGACCATCACCTCGAGCTCGCGGGAAGTGCTGGGAGCAGCGCAGGAACTGGTGCCCGACATCGCGCGTGGGCTGGTTGCCGAATACGCCTGGCTCGACCCACTGAAAGTGGCACAGAACTACGGCTGCGAGATGCTCGCGCTGAACTGGACGCTGTGCACCCCCGAACGCCTGCTCAAGGCGCAGAAGCAGGGTTTGCATGTGTCGGTGTGGACGGTCAACGAGCCGGCGCTGATGCGCCGACTCGCCGATTTTGGCGTGGACAGCCTGATTACAGACTTTCCCGGTTTGGCCAAGACCACCCTCGGGTAGGGCTGAAATCGGTCTCCCCGACCGGCTCAGGCCACCGGTCGGAGCCGCTCAAAAAAGCCGGTTCAGACCGTCGTAGGCAGCTACCCGATAGGCTTCGGCCATGGTCGGGTAGTTGAAGGTGGTGTTGACGAAGTACTTGAGATTGTTCAGCTCACCCGGCTGGTTCATGATCGCCTGGCCGATGTGGACAATCTCCGAAGCCTGGTAGCCGAAGCAATGCACGCCAAGGATTTCCAGAGTTTCGCGGTGGAACAGGATCTTCAGCATGCCCTGAGGCTCGCCGGCGATCTGCGCACGGGCCATGCTCTTGAAGAACGCCTTGCCCACTTCATACGGCACCTTGGCCTGGGTCAGCTCCTGCTCGTTCTTGCCGATCGAACTGATCTCCGGAATGGTGTAGATACCGGTCGGCACGTCGTTGACGAAGCGCCAGCTGCCGTTGTCGACGATGCTGCCGGCCGCCGAACGGCCCTGGTCGTGGGCGGCGCTGGCCAGGCTCGGCCAACCGATCACGTCACCGGCACCATAGATGTTCGGCACACTGGTGCTGTAGTTCTCGTCGACCTCGATCTGGCCGCGGCTGTTGACCTTGATGCCGATGTTCTCAAGGCCCAGCTTGTCGGTGTTGCCGGTACGGCCGTTGCACCACAGCAAGGCGTCGGCCTTGATCTTCTTGCCCGACTTCAGGTGCAGGATCACCCCGTTGTCCAGCCCCTCGACACGCTCGTACTCCTCGTTATGGCGTACGGTGATGTTGTTGTTGCTGAAGTGGTAGCTCAGCGCCTGGGAGATTTCCGAATCCAGGAAGCTCAGCAGTTGACCACGGTTGTCGACCAATTCGACCAGCACACCCAGGCCACTGAAGATCGAGGCGTATTCGCAACCGATCACCCCGGCACCATAGACGATCAGCTTGCGCGGCGTGTGGCTCAGGCTGAGGATGGTGTCGCTGTCGTAGACGCGCGGGTGGTGGAAGTCGATGTCGGCCGGGCGATAAGGACGCGAGCCGGTGGCGATGATGATGTGCTTGGCGTTGAGCTTCTCGACCACGCCGTTGGGGCAGACCACTTCGACGGTCTGCTCATCGGCGAAGCTGCCGGTGCCGACGAACACGTCGACGCGGTTGCGCGCGTAGTAGCCGGTGCGCGAGGCAACCTGCTTGGAAATCACCTTCTCGGCGCTCTTGAGCACGTCAGGGAAGGAGAACCAGCGCGGCTCACCAATGGCACGGAACATCGGGTTGGTGTTGAACTGCATGATCTGCCGCACCGAGTGACGCAGTGCCTTGGACGGAATGGTGCCCAAGTGGGTGCAGTTGCCGCCGACCTGGCGACGGCTGTCGACCATCGCGACCTTGCGCCCCGCTTTGGCGGCGTTCATTGCCGCGCCTTCTCCGGCTGGGCCGGAACCCAGCACCACTACGTCGTAGTTGTAGACAGCCATGCGTACTCCTTCAGAACTGGCCCGCCGGCCGGCTGGCCGCGGGGCTCATCATGTCGCCGGGGCGCCATGAAAAAATTCGGGTGCAGTCTAATCAAGCGTGAACGCCGCGCACATTAACCCTTGGTCGCGTCGTAGGCCATCTTTGCCTGCACTACATGTCATTTCGCCGCTTCCCTGGCCGCGATCATCCGTGCCCTGCCTTTCACCCGCCTTTCAACACCCGCTGGAAACCGGGTGTGGAACGGGAGACGAAACCACCCTCGACCCGGGTCACCAGTACGGCAGCGATGCCGTGGGCCACAGCAAAATCCCAGCCGCGCTCGGGCCCGAGAATCAGCAGCAACGTCGAGTAACCGTCAGCGATCAGTGCCGAGCTGTCAAGCACGGTGACTGCAGCCAGACCGTGGGCGACCGGACGCCCCAGACGGGCATCGAAGGTGTGCGAATAGCGCCGGCCATTGTCCTCGAAATAGTTGCGGTAGTCACCCGAGGTCGACACCGACAGGCCATCGATGGCAATTACCTGGCGGGCGATCTGGCGATCCTCGCGCGGCAGTTCCAATGCAATGCGCCAGGGGCTGCCATCAGGCTTGCGGCCTGCGGCCTGCAACTCCCCGGTGGCTTCGGCGACAAAGCTGTCGACACCCATCGCCCGCAGGCGCTCGGCGATCAGGTCAACGGCGTGACCGGCAGCGATGCTGTTGAAGTCCAGCTCCAGCGCGACATCCTTGCACAGGCGATCGCCATCGATGTGCAGGTGACGATAACCTACGCGCTGACGGGCCAAGGCCAGGGCCTGAGGATCGGGCACCTGCTCCTGACGCGCCTGCGGGCCGAAGCCCCACAGGTTGAGCAGTGGCTCGACACTGAGGTCGAAAGCCCCCTCGCTCACATCCGCCAGGTGCTGGCCGAAGGTGACCAGCTCGAGCATGTCCTGCGGGATGGTCAGGCATTGATTGGCCGGCAACTGGTTGAAGCGACTGACGACAGAGTCGTCACGGTAGGTGGAGTAATACGCGTCGATACCGTGCAGGATGGTTTCGACAGCTTCGCGCACCTGGTCCGGCGCCGGGCCGCCGGGGTTGCGAACATACTGGATGCTGTAGCTGCTGCCCATGGTCGGACCGCCCAGGCGCTCCAGCGTGGGTTGCTGGTCACAGGCCGATAGCAGCATCAGGATAAACAGTAAGGCTTTGCGCAAGATTCAGACTCTCGGTTGCCTGTGCCGCGTCTACCGTGGGACCAGCGTTTACCGTGGCAGTGCCGGCACAGACACGACATAAAAAAACGGGAACCCGAAGGTTCCCGTTTTTTCATGGCCTTACAAGCCTATCAGCGTGGAAACGCTGGCGGGTTCACACCGGCCATCTCTTCCATCACGCGAACGACCTGGCAGCTGTAACCGAATTCGTTGTCGTACCAGACGTACAGGACAACACGATTATCGTTGCAGATGGTCGCTTCGGCATCGACCACACCGGCGTGGCGCGAGCCGACGAAGTCGGTCGAAACCACTTCCTGAGAGCTGACGTAGTCGATCTGCTTGTGCAGCTCCGAGTGCATGGCGGTCTGGCGCAGGTACTCGTTGAGCTCCTCGCGGTTGGTCGCCTTTTCCAGGTTCAGGTTCAGGATGGCCATCGACACGTTCGGCGTCGGTACGCGAATGGCGTTGCCGGTCAGCTTGCCCTTGAGCACTGGCAGTGCCTTGGCAGCGGCAGTGGCGGCGCCGGTTTCGGTGATGACCATGTTCAGCGGCGCGGCACGACCGCGACGGCTGCCCTTGTGGAAGTTGTCGATCAGGTTCTGGTCGTTGGTGAACGAGTGAACGGTTTCGACGTGGCCGTTGACGATGCCGTACTGATCGTTGATGGCCTTGAGCACCGGCACGATGGCGTTGGTGGTGCAGGATGCCGCGGAGATGATCTTGTCATCGGCAGCGATATCGCCATGGTTGATGCCGTGCACGATGTTCTTCAGCGCGCCCTTGCCAGGTGCGGTGAGGATGACACGGGCAGCGCCCGGGCAGGCCAGGTGCTGGCCCAGGCCGTCGGCATCGCGCCAGACGCCGGTGTTGTCGACGATCAGTGCGTTGTCGATGCCGTACTGGGTGTAGTCGACTTCGCTCGGGCTCTTGGCGTAGATGACCTGGATCAGGTTGCCGTTGGCAGTGATGGTGTTGTTGGCTTCATCGATGGTGATAGTGCCGTCGAACGGGCCGTGAACCGAGTCGCGGCGCAGCAGGCTGGCGCGCTTGACCAGGTCGTTTTCGGCGCCCTTGCGCACGACGATGGCGCGCAGGCGCAGGCCGTCGCCACCACCGGTCTTCTCGATCAGGATGCGCGCCAGCAGGCGGCCGATGCGGCCGAAGCCGTACAGGACGACGTCGGTGCCCTTGCGCGCCGAAGCGTTCTGCTGGCCAACCACCTCAGCCAGCTCTTCACGGACGAACTGCTCCGCAGTGCGACCGTTGCCTTCCTGCTTGAACTTGTTAGCCAGCTTGCCCAGGTCGACCGAAGCGGCGCCCAGTTTCAGCTCGCTCATGGCTTTGAGCAGGGGGAATGTCTCGTGTACGGACAGTTCGGTCTCGTCGGTCTGACGGTGACGTGCAAAGCGATGGGCTTTGAGGATCGAGATAACCGAACGGTTGATCAGGCTGCGGCCATAGATCGAGCTCACCACGTTGTTGTTGCGGTAGAGCTGACCGATAAGCGGGATCATCGCTTCAGCCAGGGCTTCACGATCGATCCACTCACCAAGACACTGGTCGGGCTTCTGAGTCACGGGAACCTTCCACATGTAGGGACAGAAAAAAGGGGCTACATTATGACGCCCCGATGCGTATCGGGCAATGAGCGCCTGTCGCTACCCGCAAAGCCAGCCGTCATGCCCTTTCGAGCCTGACAGCGAGCAGCGTCGCCGGTACACTTGACCTCTTTGCCGCAACGCTTGGAGTCGGATCTTCCGTGTCAGTTCTGCGCCTTCCGCAACTGTCGGCCACGGCCGGCAAACAAACCTGGGGCAACCTGCCAGGTGCCGCCCTCAGTCTCGCCATCGCCGAGGCCGCCAGCAGCGCCGGGCGCTTCACCCTGCTGCTGACTGCCGATAGCCAGGCCGCCGATCGCCTGGAACAGGAGCTGCGTTTCTTCGACCCGCAGCTTCCGGTGCTGCCGTTCCCAGACTGGGAAACCCTGCCCTACGACCTGTTCTCGCCGCACCAGGACATCATCTCCCAGCGCATTGCCAGCCTCTACCGACTGCCACAGCTGGACCACGGCATTCTCGTGGTGCCGATCACCACCGCCCTGCACCGCTTGGCCCCGACCCGCTTCCTGCTGGGCAGCAGCCTGGTGCTGGACGTGGGCCAGAAGATCGACGTCGAGCAGATGCGCACCCGCCTGGAAGCCAGCGGCTACCGCTGCGTCGACACGGTCTACGAGCATGGTGAATTCGCCGTGCGCGGCGCGCTGATCGATTTGTTCCCCATGGGCAGCAAGGCGCCGTATCGCATCGACCTGTTCGACGACGAGATCGAAACCCTGCGCACCTTCGACCCGGAGACCCAGCGCTCGATCGACAAGGTCGACTCGATCCGCCTGCTGCCGGCCCGCGAATTCCCCATGCACAAGGATGAGGTGACACGCTTCAAAGCCCGCTTCCGAGAGCGCTTCGACGTCGACTTCCGGCGCAGCGCGATCTTCCAGGACCTGACCAGCGGCATCATTCCGGCCGGCATCGAATACTACCTGCCGCTGTTCTTCGAAGAGACCGCGACACTCTTCGACTACCTGCCGGAAGACACCCAGGTATTTTCCCTGCCGGGCGTCGAGCAGGCCGCCGAACACTTCTGGAACGACGTACGCGGGCGCTACGAAGAGCGCCGCGGCGACCTCAGCCGCCCCTTGCTGCCACCGGCCGAGCTGTTCATGCCGGTCGAGGACTGCTTCGCCCGCCTCAAGCAATGGCCGCGCGTTGTGGTCAGCGCCGACGAACTCGAACAGGGCGCAGGCCGCGAGCGCTTCCCGGCGCGCGCCTTGCCCAACCTGGCCATCGAGGCCAAGGCCAACCAACCGCTGGCAGAGCTGTCGAACTTTCTCGACCAGTTCCCCGGCCGGGTGCTGTTCACCGCCGAATCGGCAGGCCGCCGCGAAGTGCTGCTGGAGCTGCTCGAACGCCTGAAGCTGCGCCCGCACACCGTCGAAGGCTGGGCCGACTTCATCACGGGCAGCGAGCGCCTGGCGATCACCATCGCCCCGCTCGATGACGGCCTGCTGCTGGATGACCCGAGCCTGGCCCTTGTGGCCGAAAGCCCGCTGTTCGGCCAGCGCGTGATGCAGCGCCGACGTCGCGACAAGCGCGGCGAAGCGGCCAACGATGCAGTCATCAAGAACCTCACCGAGCTGCGCGAAGGCGCCCCTGTGGTGCACATCGATCACGGCGTGGGCCGCTACCTGGGCCTGGCCACCCTGGAGATCGACGGCCAGGCCGCCGAGTTCCTCACCCTGGAATACGCCGAGGGCGCCAAGCTCTATGTGCCGGTGGCCAACCTGCACCTGATCGCCCGCTACACCGGCAGCGACGACGCCCTGGCGCCGCTGCACCGACTCGGCTCCGAAGCCTGGCAGAAAGCCAAGCGCAAGGCCGCCGAACAGGTGCGCGACGTGGCCGCCGAGCTGCTCGACATCTATGCCCGCCGTGCTGCGCGCAAGGGCTACGCCTTCGCCGACCCGGCCGCCGACTACGCCACCTTCAGCGCCGGCTTCCCCTTCGAAGAGACGCCCGACCAGCAGGCTGCCATCGAGGCCGTGCGCCTCGACATGCTCGCCGCCAAGCCCATGGATCGACTGGTGTGTGGCGATGTCGGCTTCGGCAAGACCGAAGTGGCCATGCGCGCAGCCTTCATCGCGGTGCACAGCGGCCGCCAGGTCGCGGTCCTGGTACCTACCACCCTGCTCGCCCAGCAGCACTACAACAGCTTCCGCGATCGCTTTGCCGACTGGCCCGTGACGGTCGAGGTGATGAGCCGCTTCAAGTCCGCCAAGGAAGTGGCCGCCGCCGCCGCAGACCTTGCCGAAGGCAAGATCGACATCCTCATCGGCACCCACAAGCTGCTGCAGGACGATGTGCGCTTCAAGGACCTGGGCCTGGCGATCATCGACGAAGAGCACCGTTTCGGCGTACGCCAGAAAGAACAGCTCAAGGCGCTACGCAGCGAGGTGGACATCCTCACCCTCACCGCCACGCCAATCCCGCGCACCCTTAACATGGCCGTGGCCGGCATGCGCGACCTGTCGATCATCGCCACCCCGCCGGCTCGACGCCTGTCGGTGCGCACCTTCGTCATGGAGCAGAACAAGAGCACGGTCAAGGAAGCACTGCTGCGCGAGCTGCTGCGTGGCGGCCAGGTCTATTACCTGCACAACGACGTGAAGACCATCGAGAAATGCGCCGCCGATCTCGCCGAGCTGGTGCCCGAAGCGCGCATTGGCATTGGCCACGGGCAGATGCGCGAGCGCGAGCTCGAACAGGTGATGAGCGACTTCTACCACAAGCGCTTCAACGTGCTGATTGCCTCGACCATCATCGAGACCGGCATCGACGTGCCCAGTGCCAACACCATCGTCATCGAACGTGCCGACAAGTTCGGCCTGGCCCAGTTGCACCAATTGCGCGGCCGGGTCGGACGCAGCCACCACCAGGCCTACGCCTACCTGCTCACCCCGCCACGCCAACAGATCAGCGGCGATGCCGAGAAACGCCTGGAGGCGATCGCCAACACCCAGGACCTGGGCGCAGGCTTCGTGCTGGCCACCAACGACCTGGAGATCCGCGGCGCCGGCGAGTTGCTCGGCGAAGGCCAGAGCGGGCAGATCCAGGCAGTGGGTTTCACCCTCTACATGGAGATGCTCGAACGTGCGGTCAAGGCGATCCGCAAGGGCACCCAACCCAATCTCGAGCAACCACTGGGCGGCGGCCCGGAGATCAACCTGCGCCTGCCGGCGCTGATCCCCGAGGACTACCTGCCCGATGTGCACGCCCGCCTGATCCTGTACAAACGCATCGCTTCGGCGGCCGACGAGGAAGGCCTCAAGGACCTGCAGGTGGAGATGATCGACCGCTTCGGCCTGCTGCCCGAGCCGACCAAGAACCTCATGCGCCTGACGCTGCTCAAGCTGCAGGCCGAGAAGCTTGGCATCAAGAAGGTCGATGCCGGCCCCAATGGCGGCAAGCTCGAGTTCGAGGCCGAAACGCCGGTCGATCCACTGACCCTGATCAAGCTGATCCAGGGCCAGCCCAAGCGCTACAAGTTCGAAGGCGCGACCCAGTTCCGCTTCCTGGTGCCGATGGAACGCCCGGAAGAACGCTTCAACACCCTCGAGGCGCTGTTCGAGCGCCTGGCCCCACAGTCAAATTAAGGAAGCTCCATGCGTGCCATTCGTTGCCTGACCTTGTTGCTGTCGCTCATCGCGCCAGTGACGGCCTTCGCCGAAGGCCCTTATCAGGTGGAAATCCTCCTCCTGCGGCAGAATGCAGTGCCTGCCGTGACCAGCCCGTTCACCCCCGAGAACTGGAGCGCCGGCGCCCCACGCCTGGCCAAGGATGCCGAACGCCCACCGGCACTGGTCGACGAAGCCACCCGCCTGCAAGCCACTGCCGACTACACTGTGCTGCTGCACAAGGCTTGGCAGCAGCAGGTGGGCAGCGAGCCCAGCCGCATCGCCGTGGGCGCCGGTGACGAGCAGTTCGGGCACTTCCCCATCGAGGGCAACCTGAGCATCGCCGAGGGCCGCTTCATCCGCATCGAGGCCAACTTCTGGGTCAACGACCTGGACGGCAATGGCAGCGTGCTGCGCAGCGAGCAATTCAAGCAAAGCAACAGCAACGTGAAAAACGGCCAGCTGACCTTCCTCGACGGGGGCCACCTGGCGCTGCTGATCAGGGTCGCACCGGCTGGCATGCGCAAGCTGCCAACGATGGACCCGGAGATGATGGAGCAGTGACACGTGAGTGACGTGCAGAAGCAGGTTGCGGAAAACCCGAGCTGGAAGCGCGAATTCGACGCCGGCGCTCTGCAGCGCGGTGAGCGCTATGCCGAGCAAGGCAGGGTAGAGATTCTCTCCCACGGCGACGCACGCATCGAGGCAACCTGCAGCGGCAACGGCGACAACCGTTATCGTCAGCGGATCACCATCACCTTCAACTCCGCCGGACACTGTCATGTTCGCGGCCAGTGCACCTGCCCGGTCGGCGAGAACTGCAAGCACTGCGCCGCCGTGCTCTACACGCTAGCCCACCGCCATGCGGCACAACCGGCGGCCAGCGATCACCTGCCGCACCACCTGCAACACTGGCTGCAGGGCCTCGAGCAACGCGCCACCCCACGCCAGCCTGACGAAGACAAACGCGGCCGCATGGTTTGCTACCAGCTCATGCTGCTGGGCGATCAAGGTTGCGCCCTGCGCGTGCGCAAGGGCACTCGCACCGATGGCGACATACGCTACAGCCGGGTGCAATCGCTGTATGAACTGCTCTACGAGCCGCCCAAGTTCGTCAAGGAAGAAGACCTGCGCATCCTGCGCCAGTTGTCCGCACAGAACGCCCCCTACGGCCAGGAGCGCGGCTACGTGCTAAAAGGCCAGGAAGGCGGCGAGCTACTGCAACGGGTGCTGGAAACCGGACGCCTGATGTACATGGACGAGTTGCCGCTGCTGCGCCGCGGCCAGGAGCGCCAGGCGGAATTTCGCTGGGTGCGCCTGGACAGCGGCGAATACCGCGGCATGTGGTACAACGCCGACAAACCGCTGCTCTGCGTCCTGCCGCTGGTGCCGTTGTTTTACTTCGACGTCATGACCAGAGAAGTCGGTACCGTCGCCCACAGTCTCGACCCGCACACCGCCATCCAGCTCTCGCTCGCACCCGATGTACCGGAACACCTGATCGTGCCACTCAGCCACAAGCTCAACGCCCTGAACCACCAACTGCCGACCCCGACAACGGTCAAGCAGGAACTGCTCGACAACATCGAGCCCACACCACACCTCACCCTTGGCAGCCTGGAATTCAGCGCCTACACGCCCAAGACCGGACGCATGCAGCGCCAGATGCAGCATCGCGCGGCGCTGTCGTTCGACTACGACGGGCTGCGCGCCAGCGGCCCCGAAGACAAGCCGCTGAGCCGCCTGGTGGACAGTACCAGCCAGCATATTCGCCGCCAGCCACAGCATGAAAAGCGCCTGCGCGACACCCTGCACAAGCTCGGTTTCAAGCCTGCCACACGTCAGAGCAAGGCCCTGCCCGACAGCGCCGGCGAAATGTTCCAACTGCCCGACGACGAGACCTGGCTGCGCTTCGCCCGCGAAGACCTGCTGCGACTGCGCGAGGCAGGCTGGAAGGTGGACGTCCACCGTGACTTCGCCTTCAACCTTCACGACGTGGAAGACTGGTACGCCAACATTCAGGAAGCCCCCGGCCACGAATGGTTCGATCTGGAACTGGGCATCGTCGTCGACGGCCAGCGCCACAGCCTGCTGCCGATCGTCCTGCAGTTGCTGCGCAGCAGCCCCGAACTGCTGCGCCCCAGCGAACTTGCGCGGCGCGGCGACGATGAACACCTGTTGATCGACCTCAACCGTGGTCGCCTGGACAGCCCGGCCATGCGGGTCGCCCTGCCCTACGGCCGGATCAAGGCAGTGATGGGCACCCTCGGCGAGCTGTATCTGCACGAGGATGCCAGCGGGCCGACGTTGCGCATGGAGCGCGCCGATGCGGCACGCCTGAACGATATCGAGCACCTGCCCCTGCAATGGGAAGGTGGCGAACAACTGCGCGATCTCGGCCGGCGCCTGCGCGATGCGCGTGACCTGGAGGTCGAGCCACCCAGGGGGCTGGCCGCGACCTTGCGCCCCTACCAGCAGCAGGGCCTGAACTGGCTGCAAGCCCTGCGCGAGATGGGCACCGGTGGCATCCTCGGCGACGACATGGGTCTGGGCAAGACCCTGCAGACCCTTGCCCATCTGCTGCTGGAAAAAGAAGCCGGGCGCCTGAACCATCCAGCCCTGGCAGTGATGCCCACCAGCCTTGTGCCCAACTGGCTGGACGAAGCACAGCGCTTCGCACCCAATCTGCGCGTTCTGGCCCTGCACGGCCCCGGACGCACCCGGTTCTTTGGTGCACTGCACGAATACGACCTGATCCTGACCACATACGCCCTGCTGCCACGCGACCTCGAGCCATTGCAGGCCCAACCCTGGCACGTGCTGGTGCTGGACGAAGCACAGAACATCAAGAGCAGTACCAGCAAGGCCGCCCAGGCCGCCCGGGAGCTGCAGGCCAACCAGCGCCTTTGCCTGACAGGCACACCCATGGAGAACAACCTGGGTGAGCTATGGTCGATCTTCCACTTCCTGATGCCCGGCTGGCTGGGCGATCAGAAACGCTTCAACCAGGATTACCGCACCCCCATCGAACGTCATGGCGACCGCGAGCGGCTGGCCCACCTGGCCAGCCGAGTACGCCCTTTCCTGCTGCGCCGCAGCAAGGAGCAGGTGGCCCGAGAGCTGCCGGCCAAGAGCGAGATGGTTCACTGGGTGGACCTCAGCGATGCACAGCGCGACACCTACGAAACGGTGCGCGTGGCCATGGACAAGAAGGTGCGCGATGAAATCGCCCGCAATGGCGCCTCACGCAGCCAGATCGTCATCCTCGATGCCTTGCTCAAGCTGCGCCAGGTGTGCTGTGACCTGCGTCTGGTCAAGGGTGTGGAAGCCAAGGGCAATCAAGCCGACAAGGGCAAGCTGGGCAGCTTGATGGAAATGCTCGAGGAACTGCTCAGCGAAGGTCGCCGAGTGCTGCTGTTCTCCCAGTTCACTTCGATGCTCGCACTGATCGAGCAGGAACTGGAAAAGCGCGACATTCGCTACAGCCTGCTGACCGGCGACACCCGCGATCGCCGCGCGCCGGTTCAACAGTTCCAGAACGGCGACAGCGAAGTGTTCCTGATCAGCCTCAAGGCCGGTGGTACAGGCCTGAACCTGACCGCTGCCGATACGGTGATTCACTACGACCCCTGGTGGAACCCGGCCAGCGAGAACCAGGCCACCGACCGCGCGTACCGTATCGGCCAGGACAAGCCAGTGTTCGTCTACAAGCTGATCACCCGCGGCACGGTGGAAGAGAAGATCCAGCAGTTGCAGCAAGAGAAAGCCGCCTTGGCGGCCGGTCTGCTCGATGGCGGGCAGGCCGGTCAGTGGCGGCTGGGGGATGAAGAAATCGAGGCACTGTTCGCCCCGCTGCCGGGCAAGCGAGGGCGCTGAATCCGGGGCGTCCCCTTCGCGTCCCGACTTGCCCGCGAAGGGAACACCGCGGTCAATCCACCAGCTGCGCGTCCTTCAACGCCCCCAGCGCCTCAAGCCAGCGCGGCTGCTGGCGATAGTCGGTGCGTGCGAAGCCTTGCCCACGCATTCCGGCGATGCGCGGCGACGGCCGCACCTTCAAGCGCTGCGCCGCACTCAGCGCGAGTTCCGCCGCAGCTCGGTCATTGCACACCAGCCCCATGTCGCAACCGGCACTCAGCGCTGCCTCGATGCGACTGGCGGCATCGCCCACCACATGCGCGCCAGCCATGGACAAGTCGTCACTGAAGATCACCCCCTCAAAGCCCAGCTCGCCGCGCAGGATGTCCTGCAGCCAGCGCCGCGAGAAGCCCGCCGGCTGGTTGTCGATCTGCGGATAGATCACATGCGCCGGCATCACCGCTGCCAGTTGGCCGCTGAGACGAGTGAACGGTACCAGATCAGCCTGGCGTAGCTGCTCCAGGCTGCGCTCATCGGTGGGGATCGCCACGTGCGAATCGGCTTCCGCCCAGCCATGCCCAGGGAAGTGCTTGCCGCAAGCCGCCATGCCAGCCGTGTTCATGCCACGAATGAAGGCACCGGCCAGTTGCGTGGCACGCTGCGGATCCCCTTCGAAGGCACGGCTGCCAACGACCGCGCTGCGCTGGTGATCAAGGTCCAGTACCGGTGCGAAACTCAGGTCCAGGCCGACCGCCAGAACTTCGGTGGCCATCAGCCAACCGCATTGTTCGGCCAGGTAATCAGCGTTGGCATTGTCGGCAATGGCACGCATGGCCGGCAAACGCACGAAGCCCTGACGCAGACGCTGGACCCGACCACCTTCCTGATCGACCGCCAGGATCAGGTCAGGACGAATAGCACGGATCGAGGCGCACAGCTCGCGCACCTGGCGTGGGCTGTCGATGTTACGGGCAAAGATGATCAGACCGGCCACTTCGGGCTGGCGCAGGAGGTGACGATCCTCGGCGGTCAACCATTGACCGGCGATATCCACCATCAGGGAGCCTTGCAGGCTGGCAGTCATAGGGTGTCCTTCATTGAATATCCAGAGAGGCCCATTGCGGGCAGGCAGCCTCGCTTATGCGCACTGGGCAATGGACCGGCACGCGCTCGAACAGGTCCAAAAGCTCGCGGTTGCGCAGGCGCACGCAGCCGTGGGACAACGGCACGCCCAGCGGTTCGCTGTCCGGCGTGCCGTGCAGATAAATGTAGCGACGAAAGGTATCGACCCGTCCCAGGCGGTTGACGCCTGGCTCACAGCCACTGAGCCAGAGGATGCGGGTGAGGATCCAGTCACGGCCTGGAGATTGCGCGTGCAAGGCGGGCGACCAGACTTCACCGGTCCAGCGTCGGCTGCTGAGCACAGCCCCTTGCGGCAATCCAGCGCCGATCTTCGCCCTGACCTGATGCAGGCCACGCGGCGTGCAGCCAGAACCATTGAGTTCACCCGCCCCCAGACGCGCAGTGGAAACGTCCAGGCGCACGCACAACGTCCCCCGGAAAAATCCGTAAAGGCGTTGGTCAGCGAGGGAGATGTGCAGGAAATCAAGGTCGGGCATGGGCGCTAGCTTAGCCGAAGCGCCCTGCCCCGCCCAGTGTTCAGGCCTTGGCTGGCGCGCCGGTGACTGCGCTCTTGCTGCGTGGCCGCAGTTGCGCGGCCGCCATGGCCTCGTCGGTTACCCCGCTATCGGCACGCATGCCGGCGGCGAGGAACGGCACCATCAGACGCATGACCTGCTCGATCGAAGTGTTGATGCCGAAATCGGTTTCAGCGATGGCGCGCAGCGCCTTGATACCGGACATGCTGAACGCCGCGGCACCCAGCATGAAATGCACGCGCCAGAACAACTCGATGGGGGGAATACGCGGCGCCGCTTCGTTGACCAACAGCATGTAGCGCCTGAACACCTTGCCGTACATGTCTTCAAGATAGCGGCGCAGGTGGCCCTGACTCTGACTGAAGGCCAAGCCCAGCAGGCGCATGAAGATCGAGAGGTCGTTGTTGCTGCGCGGCTGCACGGCCAAGGCCTGCTCCACCAGCATCTCCAGCAGTTCTTCGAGCGTCGGCTTCTGCTCGGGGCGCGCCTGACGGCGCTCGAGCTCACGCTCCAGGCTGGCACAGAACGGACCGAGGAAGCGCGAGAAGACCGCCTGGATAAGCGCCTTTTTGGAGCCGAAATGGTAGTTCACCGCCGCCAGGTTGACCCCGGCCTTGCTGGTGATCAAACGCAACGAAGTTTCCGCGAAACCTCTTTCCGCGAACAGCTGCTCGGCAGCATCGAGAATGCGTTCAACGGTTTCCGATTGGGCCATGACTTATCCGCCTGACAAACAGTTGTTTGAAACATACGTTTCAAGCACGCGCATGTCAAGGTTCGGTGACCCGACGGTCGCCCTTTTTAAAGCGCTGGGGCTCAAGCTGCAAGCCACAAATATCAAGGGCTGGGCACGACGCTCGGAAGACCGAGGCGATTTTCTTCAAGCGTGGTGCTTGCAGCAGGCCTTGTACTGTATATAATCCCAGTCACTGTATAAAAAGACAGAGCCACTCGCCATGCTGAAACTGACGCCACGCCAAGCCGAGATCCTGGCCTTCATCAAACGTTGCCTTGAAGACAACGGCTTCCCGCCTACCCGCGCAGAAATCGCACAAGAGCTAGGGTTCAAATCGCCCAATGCCGCCGAAGAGCACCTCAAGGCCTTGGCGCGCAAGGGCGCCATCGAGATGACACCAGGCGCCTCCCGCGGCATTCGCATCCCTGGTCTCGAAGCCAAGCCTGACGACAGCGGCCTGCCGATCATCGGCCGTGTTGCAGCAGGTGCCCCGATCCTCGCCGAGCAGCACATCGAGGAATCCTGCAATATCAATCCAGCCTTCTTCCATCCTCGCGCCGACTACCTATTGCGCGTTCACGGCATGAGCATGAAGGATATCGGCATCGTCGACGGCGACCTGCTCGCCGTGCACACCTGCCGCGAAGCCCGCAACGGCCAGATCGTGGTCGCCCGCATCGGTGACGAAGTGACCGTCAAGCGCTTCAAGCGCGAGGGCAGCAAGGTCTGGCTGATTGCCGAAAACCCCGAATTCGCCCCCATCGAAGTCGACCTGAAAGATCAGGAACTGGTGATCGAGGGCTTGAGCGTCGGCGTCATTCGCCGCTGATCCAGGAGGCGTCATGCAGCAGTCCGCCCATTTATCGCAGCCCGCACAATTGCCATTGTTCGAAGCCTTTCTCGCACAGCCGGTACTGCCAGGCCTGAAAAGTCGCGAGCAGTCGCGCAAGCCCGGCCAACCAGAACTGTTCAGTGAACTGTCCCTGCGCGGCGCGCCAGGGCACTGCCAGAGCCTGTTGGCCCCTATCCTGCGCGAGCTGAGCGAAGAAGATGACGCACGCTGGCTGACACTGATCGCACCGCCGGCGAGTCTCACACAAACCTGGCTGCGTGACGCCGGCCTGAATCGCGAACGCATCCTGCTGCTGCAACCCGGAAGCAACCAGAGCGCCCTGCAACTGGCCTGCGAAGCGCTACGTCTGGGTCATAGCCACACGGTGGTCAGCTGGTTCGGCAACGTCAATGCCAGCATCCGCCAGCAGCTCGTTCGTGCCGCCACCTGCGGAAACGCACAAAGCCTGAACATCCGCCTCGGCTGATGTCCAGGCTTTGCCTGTGACGCACTACAGTGATGGCCCAACTGGCGTGTTCAGTGCAGAACCCGCGGTCCCTCATCACGCTCGAAGTCACCTTCGACCAGCTTACCTGCCATCTGCACACCAACGCTGAGCATGGCTTTGGCCACTTCTACATGCTGCCCCTGAAGAAATGCCTTGGCATCTTCGGAGAAATCCAGGGTAACCAGCGAACCCTCGTCCTCGGCACGGCGCAGTTCGATCCGGCCATCAGGCAATTCGACAATTTCTAGAAAGGACGTTGACATAAAGGGCCTGCTGTTCACGAAAGGCGAGTAGTGTACCAGCCGCGCCGACTGTCAGCACTCACTCAACGCTTCTCGGAAACGTCTTACAAGCCCTTTTAGGTCCTGCCGCCAGCGCTCCAACTCCGCCCGAGACAGCACGATTTCCTCGACTTCATCGAGATTGACAGCCTGGATCAACGGCTGGGTGACATCTGTCTTGGCGACTTTCTTCGCGACCGGTGGTTGGAACAAATCGGCATAAGACTTGATCAACTGCGCCAGCCAGGTCTGCGGCTGGCGTGCCAGTTCAAGCATCTCGGCCATTTCCGGAATGGCGACGGTCTTCAGGGTTTCATCGTCAAGCAACAGCTCTGCACGCGCGGCGTTCGCCTGCGGCAGACGATAGAAGCCGGCAATTTCATGGCACAGCCCGAGCAACGCCCCATACAAATGAAACACCGCCGCCTCACGCTCAGCCTGGATCAGGCCCTGGGCATTCATGGCCTGGCTCTGCTCGGCCTTGGCCATGGACTCAAGAGCCAGGCCTGCAAAGAACAGTTTCTGGTTGGTGCGGGTATAGAGTTCCTGGGCCATTTCGGATGACCTCCCATGGGCAGCAAGGCGAATAGCTGCATCATAAATGATTGGGGCCGCAAAGCGGCCCCAATTGCAACACCGACGAATCAGCGCTTGTCTTCGACCTTCCACGCCTTGCCGTCGTAGAACGCCTTCCAGCCTGTCGGCTTGCCATCGACCTCGGATTGCACGTACTGCTCCTTGGTCTTGCGGCTGTAGCGAATCACCGCCGGACGACCGTCCGGATCCTTCTGCGGTGCATCGCAGAGGAAGTGATACTTCGGATCGATCTCATGCTTGTGCGGGATGATTTCCAGCACCAGCGGCGCACGGGTCTCGCGATTTTTCGGGAACTGGCTGGCCGCCAGGAACAACCCCGAAGCGCCGTCACGCAGCACGTAGGTGTCGTCGACCTTCTCGCACTTGAGCTCCGGCATGTCCACCTTGTCCATCTTCGGTGGCGCAGCCTCGCCGCTCTTGAGCAACTTGCGGGTGTTCTTGCACGCCGGGTTGGTGCAACCGAAGAACTTGCCGAAACGGCCAGTCTTGAGCTGCATCTCGCTGCCGCACTTGTCGCATTCCAGGCTCGGCCCCTCGTAGCCCTTGATGCGGTAGCTACCCTCTTCGATCTCGTAGCCAGGGCAATCCGGGTTATTACCACAGATATGCAGCTTGTGCTTCTCGTCGAGCAGGTAGGCGTCCATCGCCGTCGAGCAGATCGGGCAGCGGTGCTTGCCACGCAGCACCAGCGACTCGGATTCACCCTCGTCGTCAGCTGCGATCTCGTCACCCGGCACCAGATTGACGGTGGCCTTGCAGCGCTCCTTGGGCGGCAGGCTGTAACCCGAGCAGCCCAGGAACACCCCGGTCGAGGCGGTGCGGATCATCATCGGCCGACCGCATTCCTTGCAGGCAATGTTGGTCAAGGTCGGCTGATTGGCTCGCATGCCGTTTTCGCTGGACTCTGCTGTCTGCAGCTTCTTGCTGAAATCACCGTAGAACTCGTCGAGCACGTTTTTCCAGTCACGCTCGCCCTGGGCCACGTCATCGAGATTCTCTTCCATGCCGGCGGTGAAGCCGTAGTCCATCAGGTTGGAGAAGCTTTCGGACAAGCGCTCGGTCACGATGTCGCCCATCTTCTCGGAATAGAAGCGGCGGTTGTGCAGGGTCACATAGCCGCGGTCCTGGATGGTGGAAATGATGGCTGCATAGGTCGACGGACGACCAATACCACGTTTTTCCATTTCCTTGACCAGGCTCGCCTCGGTGAAACGCGCCGGCGGCTTGGTGAAGTGCTGGCTTGGGTCGAGCTGGATCAACTTGAGCGTCTCGCCCTGCCCCATTTCCGGCAGCACATCGTCCTCGCCCGGCTTGGCCTGTTGTGGCAGCACACGGGTGTAACCGTCGAACTTGAGAATACGGCCCTTGGCACGCAACTCGAAATCGCCAGCCGCCACGGTGACGCTCGTGGACAGGTACTGCGCCGGTGGCATCTGGCAGGCCAGGAACTGGCGCCAGATCAGCTCGTACAGGCGCTCGGCATCACGCTCCATGCCACTGAGCTTGCTCGGGTGGGTGTTGACGTCGGAGGGACGAATCGCTTCGTGCGCCTCCTGTGCGCCTTCCTTGCTGCCGTAGACGACCGGAGCGGCCGGCAGGTACTGCTTGCCGAACTCGCTTTCGATGTAGCTGCGCGCCATTTCAACGGCATCGGTCGACAGGTTGGTCGAGTCGGTACGCATGTATGTGATGTAGCCGGCTTCATACAGACGCTGGGCCATCATCATGGTCTTCTTCACCCCGAAGCCCAGGCGGTTGCTTGCCGCCTGCTGCAAGGTCGAGGTGATGAAGGGCGCCGATGGCTTGCTGCTGGTCGGGCGATCTTCACGCTTGATCACGCTGTAGCTGGAAGTCTTGAGCTTCTCCAGCGCCGCCATGGCCTGCGCTTCGTTCAACGGCTTGAAGGCTTCACCGTTCTCGCGCGCCACTTCGAAGCGCACCTTGGCGTTCTTCGCCGTGCCCAGGTCAGCATGGACCTCCCAGTATTCTTCGGGATTGAACGCACGGATCTCGCGCTCCCGCTCGACCACCAGCTTCACAGCCACCGATTGCACACGGCCGGCGGACAGGCCACGGGCGATCTTGGACCAAAGCAGCGGCGAAACCATGTAGCCCACCACGCGGTCGAGGAAGCGCCGCGCCTGCTGGGCATTGACCCGGGCGATATCCAGGTCCCCAGGCTGCGAAAACGCCTCCTGAATGGCCTTCTTGGTGATTTCGTTGAACACCACGCGCTTGTAGCGGCTGTCGTCTCCCCCGATGGCTTCGCGCAGGTGCCAGGCAATGGCTTCCCCCTCGCGATCCAAGTCGGTTGCGAGATAGATGGTGTCGGCATCCTTGGCCAAACGACGCAACTCGTCGATCACCTTCTCCTTGCCGGGAAGGATCTCGTACTTGGCCTTCCAGCCGGCCTCTGGGTCGACACCCATGCGCGCCACCAGTTGGCGCCGGGCTTTCTCCTTCGGCGTCAGCGCCGGAGCCTCACTCGCGGTCTTGCCGCGCTTGGCCGCCGGTTCCTTGGCCGTACTGGCCGAACCGCTGGTGGGGAGGTCTCGGATGTGGCCGATACTCGACTTCACCACGTACTGGCTGCCCAGGTACTTGTTGATGGTCTTGGCCTTGGCCGGGGATTCCACAATGACCAGCGATTTGCCCATGGATCGGAGTATTCCTGAATCTGAAGATGAAAAACGCGTCAGGTGCCGGACGCGGCACCGCTATATATAGTGGCAAAAGAGTGAGGTCAAGCGCGGTCGTTCACTCGCGAGGCTTCCCGGCCAGTGCCGCAAGCCCCTCTTCGGCCTTGACCAAAGCAAAGCGTGGCACCTGCTCGCCGTCAACCTCGACCGACTCCTGGAACATCGAAAGTGGCCGCACCCAAAACCCATAGTCACCATACAGGGATTGGTAGAACACCATCCACTCTTCGCTCTCCGAGTGCCGCGCAACGCTGAAGACACGGTACTCAGGCCCTTTGTAATGCCGGTATACGCCTGGTTGTATCTGCATGCTGCCCACCCTCTTGAACAAATCCTGTAAAAAACAAAAACCGGGGCACAAGGCCCCGGCTGCTGTCCTGCGAAGCGATCAGACGCGTTCGAAGACAGTGGTGATACCCTGACCCAGGCCGACACACATCGTCGCAACACCCAGCGTACCGCCATTCTGCTTCATGACGTTGAGCAGAGTGCCGGAAATCCGCGCACCGGAGCAACCGAACGGGTGACCCAGGGCGATGGCGCCGCCGTGCAGGTTAACCTTCTCATCCATCTTGTCGAGCACTTTCAGATCCTTCAGCACTGGCAGGGCCTGTGCGGCGAAGGCTTCGTTGAGCTCGAAGAAATCGATGTCGGCGATGGTCAGACCCGCACGCTTGAGGGCTTTCTGAGTCGAAGGCACCGGCCCATAACCCATGATCGCCGGATCCACACCGGCTACTGCCATCGAACGAATCACGGCCAATGGCTGGATGCCGAGGTCCATGGCACGCTGGCCGGACATGACGATCATGCACGAGGCACCGTCGGTGATCTGCGACGAGGTGCCAGCGGTGACAGTGCCACCCTTGGGGTTGAACGCCGGCTTGAGCGCAGCGAGGCCCTCGAGGGTGGTCTCGGGGCGAATGGTTTCGTCGTAGTCAAAGACCTTGAGG
The DNA here is from genome assembly GCF_009650575.1 of Pseudomonas sp. MNR3A. Taxonomy (NCBI): domain Bacteria; kingdom Pseudomonadati; phylum Pseudomonadota; class Gammaproteobacteria; order Pseudomonadales; family Pseudomonadaceae; genus Pseudomonas; species Pseudomonas sp. MNR3A. Next base: position 43,215 of record NZ_VZZS01000030.1, read on the forward strand.
AAGCCGTTCTCGTCGTAGCCCTGCATCGGGATGATCTCATCCTTGAACTTGCCCTCGACCGTGGCCTTGTGGGCCAACTGGTGCGAACGCAGGCCGAACAGGTCCTGCTGCTCACGGGTGATGCCGTGCATCTTGCCGAGCATCTCCGCAGTCAGGCCCATCATCCCGGAAGCCTTGGCAGCGTGCAAGGACAGGTGCGGGTTCGGGTCGACGCCGTGCATCATGCTGACGTGCCCCATATGCTCGACACCACCGATCACGAATACATCGCCGTTGCCGGTCATGATCGCCTGGGCAGCGGTGTGCAGCGCACTCATCGACGAGCCGCACAGGCGGCTGACGGTCTGCGCAGCGGAAGTGTGCGGGATCGGGGTCATCAGCGACGCCATGCGCGCGATGTTCCACCCCTGCTCCAGGGTCTGGTTGACGCAGCCCCAGATCACATCCTCGACCTCTTTCGGATCGACCTTGTCGTTGCGCTCCAGCAGCTTGCTGATCAGGTGCGCCGACATGTCCTCGGCGCGGGTGTTGCGGTGCATGCCACCCTTGGAACGGCCCATCGGCGTGCGACCGAAGTCGACAATCACCACGTCTCTTGGATTCAGGCTCATATCAATAATCTCGCTCTAGCTCGTGGCCGTTCAGTTGAAGAAGCGCTGGCCGTTCTTGGCCATCTCACGCAGCTTCGCAGTCGGGTGGTACAGCGGACCCAGATCGGCGTACTTGTCGGCCAGGGCAACGAACTCGGCGACACCGATCGAATCGATGTAGCGCAGCGCACCACCGCGGAAGGGAGGGAAACCGATGCCGTAGACCAGGCCCATGTCCGCCTCGGCTGCAGTTTCGACGATGCCATCTTCCAGGCAACGCACGGTCTCCAGGCACAGCGGCACCATCATCCAGTTGATGATGTCCTCGTCACTGACTTCACGCTGCTCGAAGATCACCGGCTTGAGCACGTCCAGCACGGACGCATCGGCGACTTTCTTCGGCTTGCCGCGCTTGTCGGTCTCGTAGGCATAGAAGCCCTTGCCGTTCTTCTGACCCAGGCGATTGGCTTCGTACAGGGCGTCGACGGCGGAGCGGCGGTCGTCCTTCATGCGGTCCGGGAAGCCTTCTGCCATCACGTCGCGACCATGGTGGCCGGTGTCGATGCCGACTACGTCCATCAAGTAGGCCGGGCCCATCGGCCAGCCGAACTTTTCCATGACCTTGTCGATACGCACGAAATCGACGCCTGCGCTGACCAGCTTGGCGAAGCCACCGAAGTACGGGAACAGTACGCGGTTGACCAGGAAGCCCGGGCAATCGTTGACCACAATCGGATTCTTGCCCATTTTCTTGGCATAGGCCACCGTGGTGGCGACAGCCACTTCACTGGACTTCTCGCCACGAATGACTTCGACCAGCGGCATCATGTGCACCGGGTTGAAGAAGTGCATGCCAACGAAGTTTTCCGGCCGCTTGAGCGCCTTGGCCAGCAAGTTGATCGAAATGGTCGAGGTGTTCGACGCCAGAATCGCGTCTTCCTTGACCTGCCCTTCCACCTCGGCCAGCACCGCCTGCTTGACCTTCGGGTTCTCGACCACAGCCTCGACGACGATGTCGACGTTGGCGAAATCGCCATACGACAAGGTCGGGCGAATGGCGTTGAGAGCTTCGGCCATCTTCGCCGGGGTCAGGCGGCCTTTCTCGACGCGCTTGCCAAGCAGCTTGGACGCTTCGTTAAGGCCCAGCTGGATAGCTTCCTCGCGAATATCCTTCATCAGGATCGGCGTGCCCTTGACCGCCGACTGGTAGGCGATACCGCCACCCATGATGCCGGCGCCGAGTACGGCGGCCTGCTTCACGTCACGAGCGATCTCGTCGTGGGCCTTGGCTTTGCGCTTGAGTTCCTGATCGTTCAGGAACAGGCCGACCAGGCTCTCGGCGACCGAGGTTTTGGCCAACTTGGCAAAACCGGCAGCTTCGACTTCCAAGGCCTTGTCACGACCAAAGTTGGCAGCCTTCTGGATGGTCTTGATGGCTTCGACCGGGGCCGGGTAGTTCGGGCCGGCTTGACCGGCGACAAAACCCTTGGCGGTTTCGAAGGCCATCATCTGCTCGATGGCGTTGAGCTTGAGTTTCTCGAGCTTGGGCTGACGCTTGGCCTTGTAGTCCAGCTCACCGCTGATGGCGCGCTTGATCAGGTCCAGAGCACCGGCCTGCAGCAGTTCAGGCGCGACCACGGCATCGACGGCACCCACTTTCAGGGCGTCTTCAGCGCGGTTTTCCTTGCCCGAGGCGATCCACTCGATGGCATTGTCCGAGCCGATCAGACGCGGCAGGCGAACGGTGCCGCCAAAGCCTGGGTAGATGCCCAGCTTGACTTCCGGCAGGCCGATCTTGGCGCTGCTGGACATGACGCGGTAATCCGCCGCCAGGCACATCTCCAGGCCGCCGCCCAGGGCGATGCCGTTGATGGCCACGACGGTCGGCACCGCGAGGTCTTCGAAGTCGCTGAAGATACGGTTGGCTTCCAGGTTGCCGGCCACCAGCTCGGCCTCGGGCAGCTTGAAATTGTCGACGAATTCGGTGATGTCGGCACCGACGATGAACACGTCCTTGCCGCTGCTGACGATCACACCCTTGATGGAAGCGTCGGCCTTGATGGTATCCACGGCCTGACGCAGCTCGTTCAGGGTAAGGCGGTTGAATTTGTTGACGGACTCACCCTTGAGGTCGAACTTCAGTTCGACGATGCCGCTTTCAAGAGCCTTAACCGTGATGGCTTTACCTTCGTAAATCATCAACTGATCTCCACGATATGGAAGCTGAACTGTACACGCCGATCACTGACAGGAAGGCCATCTTCAAGCCCTCCCCCAGGCACACCCGTCAGCGCGCTAGTCGGGATTCTGTACGAGCGATGTGAACATACAAACGCTCAATTCATACGCCCGTTTGATTTGGGTACGCACACATTCTCCGAAAAGGTCGGCGTTGTCAAATGCTCGAAAGCACCCGGAAAACGCGACTTTCCAGTCATTTTGTAACACCAGGGGATAAAACATGATGACAGTGATTGTCGATCATTCATGTCGACGATCGGCCAATGGCTGGTGGGGTTAGTTGCGCTGCCAGCCTGCTGATTTTTCATGCGCACATTCGAGACAAGGGTCTACACTGCCCTCGAATCGAATGTTTTCCCGGCCTGCCTGGCCAGCTTCACCACTGTGGGATCAGGGTTGCCCTGCTCCCACTTTTTTTTGCGCATGCCTCAGGCGAGGGTTTCGAGTGTGTGGGCAATATCCTGCAATACAGATTTTTCGCCGCGCTCGCTCCAGTACAAGGCGATCATGCGCGTATCGGCCTCCACCTTGTAGACATTGGCCGGCAACCGCGCAAAACACTCCGCCAGACGAGGCTCCTCGCAGGGTTCACGCCATTTGTTCCACCACACTCCCGGGCTGACCTGCCAATAGCACCAGCTATCCTCACGCCCTTTGCGCCGCCCTCGGTGATACTGCGGACATGGGCTTGGCGGCTCGCTTTGCAGCCAGTGCGGCCACTGTTGGGGCGCCAGTTGCATGGCCAGGCCCATGCGTCGCCCCTCCAGGCGCAGGCTCATCTGTTCGCTCTGCTTGCGGGACGGTCGCAACCAGGCCAACGGGCTGAGAATCAGCGCAAGGATTGACACCACCAGCCATACCGTCATATCTGTAGTTCCCATAAAGCGTTGCAAATGAGCGGGTTAGTCTTTTTCACGCAAGACCTGCCAGAAAGCGACCATACTTTCATTATTGCGATTGTCAGGAGTGCCGCTCATGTCCTACGAACATCTTCTGGTTGCCGTCGACCTGACCGAAGAATGCGACCCGGTGATCAAGCGTGCCATGAAGCTCGCCGAACCCACCGGAGCCAAGGTTTCCCTGGTGCATATCGTCGAGCCGATGGCCATGGCATTTGGTGGCGACGTGCCGATGGACCTGTCGCAACTGCAGCAACAGCAGTTCGACCAGGCCAAGGAACGCATGGATCGCCTGTTCAACAAATATCCAGACATCCAGCGCGGCGATTCGCACCTGACCTACGGCCAGCCGCGCCAGGAAATACACCAACTGGCCAAGGATCAGAAGTGCGACCTGATCGTGGTCGGCAGCCATGGCCGCCATGGTCTGGCGCTGCTACTGGGTTCTACGGCCAATGACGTGCTGCATGGGGCACCGTGCGATGTACTGGCGGTGCGCTTGCAGAAGAAAGAATGATATAGCCCGAGCCGGCCCTATCGCTGGGACTTGTCCCGCGATAGGGCCGGCTCGATCGACTCAACCTTCCAGCTCGGCCCAGCGCTCGACCAGCACATCCAGCTCAGCCTGCAACTTCTCGAGCTTGGCCAGCACGTCCGACGTTTCGCCAATCGGCCGCTGATAGAAGCCAGGCGCGTTCACCTCTTCCTGCAGCACCGCCATCTTCTGCTCCAGCGCATCGATCTGCCCAGGCAGCATCTCCAGCTCACGCTGCAGTTTGTAGCTCAGCTTTTTCTTGCTACTGTCGGCCACCACAGGCGCCACGGGCTCCGGGGCGACCTCGACCGCAACCTTCTCGACCACCGCACTGTTGAGCTCGGACTTGCCGCCCTTGCTCTCGGTCACGCCCAGCAGCTTCGGCGAGCCCCCCTGGCGGATCCAGTCTTCATAGCCACCCACGTACTCACGTACCTTGCCCTCACCCTCGAACACCAGGGTGCTGGTGACCACGTTGTCGAGGAAGGCCCGGTCGTGGCTGACCATCAGTACCGTGCCCTTGAAGTTGGACAGCACTTCCTCGAGCAGCTCGAGTGTCTCGACGTCCAGGTCGTTGGTCGGCTCGTCCAGCACCAGCAAGTTGGCCGGTTTGCTGAACAGCTTGGCCAGCAACAGACGCGCACGCTCACCACCAGACAGCGCCTTGACCGGCGTGCGTGCACGCTGGGGGCTGAACAGGAAGTCACCGAGGTAGCTCAGCACGTGGCGATTCTGACCATCGATCTCGATGAAGTCGCGACCTTCGGCGAGGTTGTCGATCACCGTCTTCTCGAGGTCGAGCTGGTGACGCATCTGGTCGAAGTAGGCCACCTCCAGCTTGGTGCCGCGATCGACCTTGCCGGCGGTCGGCTCCAGGTCACCCAGCATGAGCTTGAGCAAGGTGGTCTTGCCGGTGCCGTTGGCGCCGAGCAGGCCGATGCGGTCCTGGCGCTGCAGGACCATGGAGAAATCCTTGACCAGCTTCGGCCCCTGAGGGTGCGCGAAGCTGACGTTTTCCAGCACCATCACCTGCTTGCCGGACTTGTCGGCGACCTCGATCTGGATGTTCGCCCTGCCCTGGCGCTCGCGACGCTCGCTGCGCTCCACGCGCAGGGCCTTGAGGGCACGCACACGGCCTTCATTACGGGTACGCCGGGCCTTGATGCCCTGGCGGATCCAGACCTCTTCCTGGGCCAGGCGCTTGTCGAACAGCGCATTGGCGGTTTCCTCGGCGGCCAGCGCAGCCTCCTTGTGCACCAGGAAGCTGGCGTAGTCGCCGTTCCAGTCAATCAGCCCGCCGCGGTCCAGCTCGAGGATCCGCGTGGCCAGGTTCTGCAGGAACGAGCGGTCGTGAGTGATGAACAGCACGGCGCCGTTGAAGCCGCTCAGGGCCTCTTCGAGCCAGGCGATGGCACCGATGTCCAGGTGGTTGGTCGGTTCGTCGAGCAGCAGCAGGTCAGGCTCGGACACCAGCGCCTGGGCCAGCAGCACGCGACGGCGCCAGCCGCCGGACAGCTCGGCGAGGGTCTTGTCGGCCGGCAGTTGCAGGCGGCTCAGGGTGCTCTCCACGACCTGTTGCAGGCGCCAGCCGTCCCGGGCTTCCAGCTCATGCTGGACATGCATCAGCTTGTCCAGGTCGGCATCATTCTGGATGTTCTGGCTCAGGTGGTGATATTCGGCGAGCAGCGCACCGACGCCGTCGAGGCCCTCGGCGACCACATCGAACACGCTGCGATCGTCGGCCACCGGCAATTCCTGCGGAAGCTCACCGATCTTCAGTGCCGGCGCACGCCAGATTTCTCCTTCGTCGGGTTTCTGCTCACCCTTGACCAGGCGCAACATGCTCGACTTGCCGGTGCCGTTACGGCCGATAATGCACACCCGCTCGCCACGGGCGATCTGCCAGGACACCTTGTCCAGCAGCGGCATGGCGCCGAACGCGAGGGACACATCGCTGAATTTGAGCAGGGTCATGATCATCTCCAAAAACCGGGCGCGCATTCTACCTGACTTTCACGCCTACTTCGCCCCTGCGTGACATTCCGGGTGCGATGGCAGCGAGCGCTTGGCGACGCGTGGTCGGTGTTAACGATTCGATACAAGCACAGTGCTTTCATCCATCGCCGGCAAACGGCTAAGCTAAGGAAACTAGATTTCAACAGTGCTGGCTTCGCCGTCACTTTTCATGGTTCAACTGCCCGGACGTATCATGCGCAGCCGCCTGTTCCAATTCGTTTCCTGCCTGGTGCTCACCGCTACGACCGCGAGTGCTGCACAGGCCCTCGACATCACCCAGCAGCGCCAGTACTACGACGAGGCCAAGCGTGCCCTCGCCAAAGGCGACAAGGGTCCCTACCTGCGCTATGCCCAAGCGCTCAGCGACTATCCGCTCACACCCTACCTGGCCTACGACGAGCTCACCGCGCGGCTGAAGACTGCCAGCAACGAGGAAGTCGAAGGCTTCCTCGCCAAACACGGTGACCTGCCCCAGGCCAACTGGATGAAACTGCGCTGGTTGCGCTGGCAGGCCGAACGCGGCGAATGGAAGACCTTCGCCAAATACTACGACCCGAAGCTGAACTTCACCGAACTGGATTGCCTCAACGGCCAGTACCAGTTGACCAACGGCCTGCGCGCCGAAGGTTTCGCCACTGCCGAAAAACTGTGGAACGTCGGCAAGTCGCAACCTGCGGCCTGCGACACCTTGTTCGGCCTGTGGGCCGCAGAAGGCCAGCTCACCGAGGCCCGCCGCTGGCAGCGTGCCAAACTGGCGGCCGAGGCGCGCAACTACAGCCTGGCCAACAACCTGGTGCAAACGCTCACCACACTCGGTCCGCAAGGCAAGCTGCTGATCGATGTGGCGCAGAAACCCGAGCTGCTCAAGCAGCCTTCGCGCTTCATGCCGGTCAACGAAGCGATGTCCGATGTGGTCAGCCTCGGCCTGCGCCGCCTGGCGCGGCAGGATCCCGAGCAAGCCATGGCCCTGCTCGACGACTACGCCCAGCGCATGCATTTCTCCCGCGACGAGAAGGTCGCCATCGCCCGCGAAATCGGCCTCACGCTCGCACGGCGCTACGATCCGCGTGCCCTCGACCTGATGACCCGCTACGACCCGGAACTGCGCGACAACACCGTCAGCGAATGGCGCATGCGCCTGCTGCTGCGTCTCGGGCGCTGGGAAGAAGCCTACGAACTGAGCCGCCGCCTGCCCCAGGATCTGGCCGACAGCAGCCGCTGGCGCTACTGGCAGGCACGCAGCCTGGAGCTGGCACAACCCAACAACCCGCAGATCCCGCTGCTCTACAAGAACGTCTCGCGTGAGCGCGACTTCTATGGTTTTCTTGCTGCCGATCGCGCGCAAACACCGTACCAGCTCAACAACAAACCCCTGGTACTGAGCCAGCAGTTGATCAACAAGGTGCGTAACACCCCCGGCGTGCGCCGCGCCCTGGAGTTCCACGCCCGTGGCCAGATTGTCGAGGGGCGCCGCGAGTGGTACCACGTCAGCCGCCACTTCAACCGTGACGAAATGGTCGCCCAGGCCCGCCTGGCCTACGACCTGCGCTGGTACTTCCCGGCTATCCGCACCATCAGCCAGGCTAAGTACTGGGACGACCTGGACATCCGCTTCCCGATGGCCCACCGCGACACCCTGGTGCGCGAAGCCAAAGTCCGCGGCCTGCACTCGAGCTGGGTATTCGCCATCACCCGTCAGGAAAGTGCCTTCATGGACGATGCCCGCTCGCCAGTAGGCGCCAGCGGCCTGATGCAACTGATGCCAGGAACCGCCAAGGAGACCGCGCGCAAGTTCAGCATCCCGCTGGCCTCGCCTGCGCAGGTGCTCGATCCGGACAAGAACATCCAGCTCGGCGCCGCCTACCTGAGCCAGGTGCACGGCCAGTTCAACGGCAACCGCGTGCTGGCTTCGGCCGCCTACAACGCAGGCCCCGGTCGCGTACGTCAGTGGCTCAAGGGCGCCAAGCACCTGAGCTTCGATGTCTGGGTCGAGTCGATCCCGTTCGATGAGACACGTCAGTATGTGCAGAACGTGCTGTCGTACTCGGTGATCTATGGCCAGAAACTGAACGCACCACAACCGTTGGTGGACTGGCACGAACGCTACTTCGACGACATGTGATCCGGCCCAAGCCCTGTCGGAGCACCGACAGGGCCTCATGTCGGACCGGGTTAACTTTCGGTTAATCAGTCTGCTCCAGCATGGTGCACTCAATGCACTGCCAAGGCGTCGACATGCGTGTTCTCCTGCTCTTCCTGACATTCCTGCTCGCCGGCCCGCTCCAGGCCAATCCCTTCGCTCCCAAGTCGGATTTCCTGCCGGTGAATCAGGCTTTCGTCCTGAGCCAGGACCGCTTGCCTTCCGGGCAGATGCGCCTGTATTTCCAGATCAAGGATGGCCACTACCTCTACCAGAAGCGCCTGAAGTTCGACGGCATTCCCGTCGATCAGCAACCGCAACTGCCTGCGGCTCTCAACCATCATGACGAGTTCTTCGGCGACAGCGCCGTCTATCGCACCGAACTCGAGTTGCTGCTGCCCGCCAACGCCACTGGCGAACTGCGACTGGGCTGGCAGGGCTGCGCCGATGCCGGGCTGTGCTATCCACCGCAAACCACCGTGATCGATCTGGGCGGCCAGGCGGTTTCTGCTGCGCCAGCCGCACCGGATGGCGGACAAGCCAGAGACCAGGCCCTGGCCAGCGGCCTTCAGCACAGCAGCCTGGCCTGGAGCCTGCTGGCGTTCTTCGGCCTGGGTCTGCTGCTGGCCTTCACCCCCTGCTCGCTACCGATGCTGCCCATCCTCGCCGGGTTGGTCATGGGCAATGGTGCCAGTGCACGACGTGGCTGGATTCTGGCCGGCGTCTACGTTCTGAGCATGGCCTTGGTGTACGCCGCACTGGGTGTGGTCGCCGCGCTGCTCGGCGCCAGCCTGCAGGCCTGGCTACAGCAACCCTGGCTGCTGGGCAGCCTGGCCGGCCTGTTCGTGATCCTCGCCCTGCCGATGTTCGGGGCCTTCGAACTGCAGCTGCCCGCCGCCGTGCGTGACCGCCTCGATCGTGCAGGCCAGGGCACGCGTGGCGGCAACCTGTATGGCGCAGCGTTGCTTGGCGCGCTCTCGGGCCTGCTTATGGGGCCGTGCATGACCGCGCCACTGGCCGGTGCGCTGCTCTATATCGCCCAGAGCGGCGATGTGGTGCAGGGCGCGCTGGTGCTGTTCAGCCTGGGGCTGGGCATGGGCGTTCCACTGCTGTTGCTGGTCACCCTGGGCAACCGCTACCTGCCACGCCCTGGATCCTGGATGAACCTGGTCAAGGGCGTGTTCGGCTTCGTCTTCCTGGCAATGGCGCTGTACACCCTGCGCAGCCTGCTGCCAGAACCACTGCTGCTGGCACTGGTCGGCGCCTGGCTGATTGCCCTGGCCTGGGCTGCATGGCCTGCCCTGCAGCGTCTGCCGGCGCTGCGAGCCCTGCCGTTGCTGGGTGCGCTCTGGGGTGGCCTGTTGCTGGTCGGTGCTGCCGCCGGTGGCAACGATCTGTGGCAACCGCTGCAGCCATTCACCGGTGGTGGCGCCGCGCCGATGAGCAGCGCCCATGACCAGCGGGTTATCACCATCGACAACCCGCAGGACCTGCAGCGCGAACTGGATGCCGCCAAGGCGCGCAACCAATGGGTGTTAGTCGACTACTACGCCGACTGGTGCGTATCGTGCAAAGTGATGGAGAAACAGGTATTTGCCCGCAGCGACGTGCAAGCCAGCCTCGACGGCGTGCAACTGCTGCGCCTGGATGTCACTGCCGACACCCCCGCCAGCCGCGCATTGCTGCAACGCTACCAGGCTCCAGGCCCGCCCAGCCTGATCTGGATCGGCCCGGAAGGTGACGAGCGCCGTACCCGGCGCATCACCGGCGAAATCGACGCGGCAGCGTTCCTGCAACACTGGGCCCAGACCAGGAGTCAAGGTTGATGCTGACGGTAACCCTGGGGCCATTGACCATGGCCCTGAACCACCTGCTGCTGCTCAGTGCATTGGGCATCGCTTGCCTGGTCGGCTGGTGGGTGGCCCGCCGTGGCGGCGAAAGCCCCGAGTCGGCACTGTTCAACCTGTTTCTGGTCGGAGTCCTCAGCGCGCGTGCAGGCTTCGTCCTGGAGTACTGGGCGATGTACCGCGACGAGCCACTGCAGATCATCGACATTCGCGATGGCGGCTTCCAACTCTGGAGCGGCCTGGCGGGCATCGTCGCTGCTGCCTTGTGGCAAGGTCGACGCCGTCCGGGCCTGCGCCGGCCACTGGGCTGGGCACTGTTCAGCGGCGCCCTGTTCTGGGGGCTGGCAAGCCTGGGCAGCCACCTGTACAGCAAAGGCACCGAACTGCCCGATCTGAGCCTGCGCAACGCCAGCGGCGAGTCGGTGGCCCTGCACAGCTACCGCGGCACACCCCTGGTCATCAACATCTGGGCCACCTGGTGCCCACCGTGCCGACGGGAGATGCCCGTGCTGCAGCAGGCCCAGAGCGACTACCCCGACGTGACCTTCCTGTTCGTCAACCAAGGCGAAACACCCGAAAGCGTCAGTACCTTCCTTGCCACGACCGGCCTGAGCCTGAACCACGTGCTGTTCGACGGCAGTGGGCAACTGGCGCAACGGGTCGGCTCCATGGCCCTGCCCACCACTTTGTTCTACAACGCCGAGGGCCGCCTGGTAGGCAGCCATCTCGGCGAGCTGTCCCGCGCCAGCCTGCACAACGCCCTGGAACCTTTAAAGCGGGCCGTGGCGCCCGCCCCCGCCGTACAAGGAAAATGACATGCGACTGACTGCTCTCCTGCCCCTCTCCCTGGCCCTGCTCGTCGCGCCCCTTGCCCAAGCAGAGCCCTGGCCCAAGCCGATTCAGCAGATGGAGGCCAAGGGCGCGGTGATCAAGGGCACGTTCGACGCGCCCAATGGCCTGCGCGGCTATGCCGCCGAGTACCATAGCAACGGCATCGCCCTGTATCTGACCCCCGACGGCAAGCACGTACTGGTTGGCAGCCTGTTCGATGAACAAGGCCAGGACCTGAGCGCCGAGCCACTGGACAAGCTGGTCTACGCACCGATGAGCAAGGAAATCTGGGCGAAGATGGAAAAGACCGCCTGGATCCAGGACGGCAAGGCCGATGCGCCACGCATCGTCTACCTGTTCAGCGACCCCAACTGCCCTTACTGCAACATGTTCTGGCAACAGGCGCGGCCCTGGGTCGACTCGGGCAAGGTGCAATTGCGCCATATCATGGTCGGCATCATCCGCCCGGACAGCCCTGGCAAGTCCGCCGCGCTGTTGTCGGCAAAAGACCCTGCCAAGGCACTGCAAGAACACGAAAGCGCTGGCAAGGCCAGCACGCTCAAGGCACTGGACACCATTCCCGAACCCACACAGAAGCAACTCGCAGCCAACCAGGCGTTGATGGAAGAAATGGGGCTGGGCGCAACGCCTGCGATCTTCTACCAGGATGAACAGGGACAACTGCAAAGCCAACAAGGCGCGCCACGCCCGGAAATGCTCGGCAAGATCCTGGGCAAGCGCTGACCTGATAAATCTGTCAGGTGCGAGACCGACGCAGTCTCCCTAGACTCCTCTTATCGCACCCTCGCGGCCACGCGATCGGTGCACAGGATGCGATGAGAAGAGGGATCGCAGATGCCTGCCATCAAGGCTGCACGCTACCATGCCGAAACACCGGACGTGACGGTGCTGTCCGGTGCAGCAGGCGCTACGGTGACGCTGCGCCTGCTGCGCTCCCCACAGGATGGAGCAGACATACCCGCAGCAAAACTGCTGCGTAACCGCACCCATGCAGATGCACTGACCCGCACCGTCCGCCAGTTCGGTGCACGAGCATTGCAGGTATCGGCAGGCGCAACGACGCTGGCCGATGTCACGACGGTCGCCAGCCTCGGCGGCCGACAGTTGAAGCTGCACACCACCGACGGCGATACCTCACTGTCGCTTGATGATGCCACTGGTCGGCCACTGTGGACCTGCAACGCCCAGGGCACCCACCACACGCACACCTATGAAGCCCCAGAACAAGGCGGGCGCAAGAGCGCGATCTTCGAGCACCCAGCCGCCGGCATCGCACGTATGCGCGAGCGCCTGGTGTATGCCCCAGCCACTGCTGCCGACCGCCAGCGCAACCTGGCAGGTGCCACGCTCAAGCATTTCGACAACGCAGGCCTGACCCATACAGCCTTGCTATCGCTGACCAGCAAACCTCTCGAAACCCGGCAAAAGCTGTTGCAACCTCAAGCCGAACAACCCGATTGGGCTGGCAGCAGTGAAGGTGATCTGGAAGAGAACGTACTGATCACCGTTAACCGATACAACGCAGTGGGCGATGTGCTGGTACGCACCAACGCAGCCGGGGTCACGAGCTCGAAGACACTGGACGTCAGTGGCGCAGTACGTCAGATACATTTGCGCCAGGGTGCCAAGGAGGCCATGGCGCTCGCGGCTGTCACGCGCAGGGCCGATGGCATGGTCATGGCGCAGACGTCTGGCAATGGCGTGGTCGACCTCTATGGCTACTCGCCCACCAGTCAGCGCCTGATTCAACATCGTACGCAACGCCCAAGTGACCATGCGCTGGGCTATCTGCTGATCAGCGACCTGCACTATGGCTACGATCCCGCAGGCAACATCCTCGCCCTCGATGACCAAGGTGCCGACCCTCAATGGCATGACAACCTACAGTCTGACGGTCTGCGCGAATACGCCTACGACACCCTGTACCGCCTGGTCGAGGCCAGCGGGCGCGAGCGCAGCCCGGTCGGTGCCTACTGGTCGTCCTCCTTCGGAACGTCCGACCGCCAGGGCGGCATGGTCTGGACACCTTACAGCGAACGCTACGAATACGACGACGGTGACAACCTGATCACCTTGAGTCACACCGGTGCTGCCGGCCAGCGCACCCAGCAGTTGCGTGTGTCGACCCAAAGCAACCGCGCAATGCCCGAGGGCCACGGGCTGACACCAGACAACGGCTTCCTGCCTGGCGGCCTGCAGAAACAACTGGTGGATGGCCGGGCACTGGCTTGGTTGGCCGATCACCAGTTGGGCCAGGTGTCGCTGGTCAAACGCGCTACCGGTGCGGCGGATGATATCGAGCAGTACCGATACGCCAATGGCGGCACCCGCCGTCGCAAAATCAGTACGGTGCGCGTGACCAACGGAATCCAGACCACCCTGACGACCTACCTCGATAACTGCGAAGTACGCCTGCGCACACTCGAAGGCCAGCCCCAGGCGCTCAAGCACGTGGTGATCAGCGAAGTCGAGGAGGTGCGTTGGATTGAAAATCGCCTGAGTACCGAGGTTCACCTGCGCTATGGGTTTAGCGACCATCTGAGCAGCAGTGCAGGAGAAACGGACGAGGCGGGAAACATCGTCTCGCGTGAGGAATACACCCCTTATGGCGAAACAGTTGGCCTAGATGAGCAGGCAGCGGAAGTCGACGGATTAACCCAACGTACGTCGCGTCATGCCGGCAAGGAGCTCGATGCCAGCGGTCTTTACTACTACGGCTGGCGATACTATCAGACGGGGTTGGGGCGATGGCTGAGTGCCGATCCCGGTGGGCTTGTTGATGGCCCGAATCTGTATCGGATGAATAGAAATAATCCTCTGCGCTTTCGTGACGCTACGGGGATGTCTCCAGCAGAGACCTTTATGAGTATAGCCATTGAAATATTTGCCATCTGGCTGCTTCTGCTGAACATAGCGACGCTTGTTACGAACAACCAACCCCTCTATTACCAGGTCAAAGATGCACAGAGAAACGGAACATCACTGACAGCTCCCTTATGGAAGCACTGGAGAGAATGGGGTGGCCGCCTCCATGTTGCATCCAGCGGACTAAGGGTGCTTAACATCCTTAATGCGATTACTTTAATGTTATTGGGCCGGGTCTCCCCCAATGATCCCACCGTGCGATATTTAACCATGTTTGGCGCCATGACATCGGTCGGGGCCCAAAATCTTGCACAATATCGGGTGTTTATGAAACAACGTACAGCTGAACAAATTCGCCGTGCTCAGTTGGAATCTGAAGAGGCTCCCCCGTTCAGAAATGATGCTCAATCACGCGATAATCAAAACTCCGCGGGCGGCGAAAACTTCGTTCACCAATACGCGCCTAGCAGACCACACTCTCCCAGACTTGGGGAACAGCGCCCGGATACGCACGACGCTATAGAGAGGGTCGCCTTGCCCGCTCCATCGGCACATACCAACGCAGGAGAGGACTTCTCTGCACCGCAGCACGTCGCCATCAATATTGACGACCCAGATACAAATGATACTCAACAAGTACCGACGCTAGCTCGCACGCACAGCACATCGAGCGAAGAGAGTACTCTCAACCTGGAGACACTGTTCCCTGACACCTCCGACGATGATTCAAAGTCCAGCCGGCACTCAAGCCTATCAAGTAACCCTTCGACGGTAAGAAAAAGAAAGGACGATTCCCCGGGTAGCAAGCGCAAAAATATCACTAACATCACACGGTTTTAAATACAGCACGACACCCGCGCGGCTTGCCCGCGCGGGTGTCGTGGCCTGTTACAACCCCTCCAACTCCGCCATCAGATCACTCAACCGATCCACCTTATCCTCATCCAACGCGCTGCCCTGCAACCCTTCGACATACACCGCCAGCTCTTCCACGGTGCTGCACTCGAACATCGCCCGCAGCGGCACGTTCAGTTGCAGGCGCTTCTGCACGCGTGAGGCAATCTGCGTGGCCAGCAGCGAGTGCCCGCCCAGTTCGAAGAAGTTGTCGCGCACCCCGACCCGCTCAGCCTTGAGCACCTCGCCCCAGATAGCGGCCAGGATCTCTTCCAGCTCGCTGCGCGGCGCCAGGTAATCCTGGCTGTGCTGGCCACCGATCTCGATGACCGGCAGCGCCTTGCGGTCGAGCTTGCCGTTGGCATTGTGCGGCAGGTTATCGAACCAGGCCCAGTGCAGCGGCACCATGTACTCCGGCAACTCGGCACGCAGACGCTGCTTGATCTGCTCGAGCAGACCGGCATCGGCCACCACGCCCTGATGGGCTACCAGATAGCCAACCAGATGCTTGCCATTAGCGCCCTCCTGGACACCAACTGCCGCATCGCGAATCTGCGGCTGCTCGTGCAGGCGCGCTTCGATTTCGCCAAGCTCGATGCGGTAGCCGCGGATCTTCACCTGATGGTCGATACGCCCGACATATTCGAGCACACCATCGGCACGGCGCCGCGCCAGGTCGCCGGTACGATACAGGCGCTCACCCGGCGCTCCATGCGGATGCGGGATGAAGGCCAGGGCCGTACGCACCGGGTCGCCAACATAACCACGACCGACACCCGTGCCGGCCACGCACAGCTCGCCCACCGCACCCAACGGCACCAGCGTCTGCTCTTCGCCGTAGAGGTACAGGCGGTTGTTGTCGGTCGGGGTGCCGATGGGCAGGTAGCTGCCGCGGGTCGAGTCGGCATCGACACGGAAGAACGCCACATCGTCCGAACATTCGGCCGGGCCATAGGCGTTGACCAGGCCGGTCTGCGGATAGCGCTCCAGCCACTGGGCGGCCAACTCCGGTGGCATCGCCTCGCCGGTCGGCAGCATCCAGCGCAGGCCATCCAATGCCTGATGATCGTTGGCCAGCATGCCCTGGATCAGCGAGGGTACGCTTTCCAGCACGGTGATACCGCTGGCCTGGACATGCGCCAGCAAGCCCTGGGGATCGTGGGCGATGGCATTCGGCACGATCTCGACACTGGCCCCGAACAGCGGCGCCGCCAGGAACTGCCACACCGAGATGTCAAAACTCTGCGAAGCGGTCTGGGCGATAACATCGTGTTCGTCCAGCGCCAGGTACGGCACCTTGCTCAGCTGGTTGTTGAGCATGCCGCGCTGCTCGACCATCACGCCCTTGGGCAGCCCGGTGGAGCCCGAGGTGTAGATCACATAGGCCAGGTTGTCCGGCCCGCTGTGGATACCCGAGTTGTGGCCAGCGACCTGGCTGGCCTGGATATCCTCCCACACCAGCAGCTTCGGCCGTACCGCCCCGCTCAGCTCGTCGAGCAACTGACCCGCCTGCTCGGCACAGGCGGCGCTGCACACCAGCACCGGCGTGCGGCTGAGCTCGACGATACGCTGCAGGCGCGCGGGGGGCAGGCCCGGATCCAGCGGTAGGTAACCCGCACCGGCCTTGAAGCTGCCAACGATCATCCCCAACAGCGGCAGACCACGCTCGGCCAGCAGGGCAACGGGCTGATCGATGCTCACACCGGCTGCGACCAGCGCATGTCCCAGGCGGTTGGCGGCCAGGTTGAGCCCGGCATAGTCGTAGGACGCCTCCAGGCAACGGGCGGCGATACGCTCGGGGTGCGCCGCAACGCGTGCCTCGAACAGCTCGACATAGCTCTGCTCCAAGGTATAGGCGTGCTCGGTGCGATTGCAGTCCTCGAGCAGGAAGCGCTGCTCGTCGGCACCCAGCAGTGGCAGTGCCTGGACCTCACCCTCGAAGCCTTCGACCAGCGCCAGCAGCAGACGCTTGAATTCGGCCAGCAGGCGCTCGACGGTCGGGTAGTCGAAGTAGCGCTGGTCGAACGACAGGTGCAGGCCCAGGTCGTCGCCCGGATAGCACACCGCCGTCAGCGGGAAGTTGGTGTGGGTACGGCCCGAGTCGGAGCTGGCGTTCAGATGTTGGGCGTGGTCAAGCACATTGCTCTCGACCGGCGCGTTTTCGAACACGAACAGGCTGTCGAACAGCGCCTGCCCCTTGGGCAGCTCGCTGCACTCCTGGATCGCCACCAGCGGCAGGTACTCGTATTCGCGCAACTGCATGTTGCGATCGAGCAGGCCTTGCAGCCACTGACGCACGCTCTGGCGCTCGCCGGCGGCAGGCAGTTGCACGCGCAAGGCGATGCTGTTGATGAACAGCCCGACCGTGCGTTGCATCTGCGGCAAGCTCACCGGGCGCCCGGCGACGGTCACCCCGAACACCACGTCGCGCTCGCCGCTGTAGCGAGCCAGTACCAGTGCCCAGGCCGCCTGGGCGAAGGTGTTGACGGTGAGTTGATGAGCCTGGGCCAGTTCACGCAGACGCGCACCTTCGCTCACCTCAAGGCGGGTGTAGCAATCGCCGACGATCATGCCGTCACCGGCGTGGTCATGGCGCAGCGGGCGGTCGCTGGGGATCGCCGTGGCGCGTTCGAAGCCGGCCAGGTTGGCCTGCCACCACTGGCGTGCTTCGTCCAGGTCCTGGCGCTGCAGCCAGCCGATGTAGTCGCGATAGCGCGGCGGCACCGGCAACTGCGCGGCACGGCCTTCGCCCAGCGCCTGGTAGATCTCGAAGAAATCGTTCATCAGCAACGAGCGGCACCAGGCATCGATGAGGATGTGATGGTTGCTCATCATGAACCAGTAGCGCTCATCGGCTACGCGCACCAGGCGCAGGTGGAACGGCGCCTCGCGCAGCAACTCGAATCCGGCTTCGCGCTCCTGCTTGTGCAGGGCCTGCAGGCGTTGCTCCTGGCTGGCGTCGTCGAGGTCGCGCCAGTCCTGGTAGTCGACGGCGGTCTTGCCGGGCTTGTGGATGATCTGCAACATCGCTTCGCCGGCGTTCCAGCTGAACGATGCGCGCAGGGCCTCGTGGCGCGCCACCACTGCCTGCCAGGCCTGGGCGAAGCGCTCGGGGTCCAGCGCACTGTTGATGCGGTAGCGGTCCTGCATGTAGTAGATGCCGGTGCCCGGTTCCAGCAGGGTGTGCAGCAGCAGCCCTTCCTGCATTGGCGTCAGCGGGTAGACATCCTCGATCTCGCCAGCCGGCACCGGCAGCGTGTCGATCTGCTCCTGGGTCAGTTGGGCCAGCGGGAAGTCCGACGGCGTGAAGCTACCGTTGCCCTCGACCAGGCAGTGGGTGACCAACGCCAGCAGTTCCTGGCGATAGGCTTCGGCCAGCTCGGCGATGGTCGCCTCGTCGTAGCGCTCTGTACTGAAGGTCCAGCGCAGTTGCAAGGCACCACCATAGACCTGGCCATCCACGCTCAGCCAGTTGGGCAGTGGCGCGTCCAGGTCATGGGCCAGCCCCGCAGGGGCATCCAGCGGCTGGAACGCGGCATTGGCGTCGAACTGCTGGTCGAACTGCCCGAGGTAGTTGAAGGTGATGCGCGCCTGTGGCAACGCCGCCATGCGCTCACGCCCCGCAGAATCGGCCAGGTAGCGCAGCACACCATAACCCAGCCCTTTGTGCGGCACCTGGCGCAGTTGTTCCTTGATGCCCTTGATCGACGCACTGCGCGCGGCATCGTCGTCGCCGGTTGCCGGGCTCAAGCTCAGCGGATAGGCGTTGGTGAACCAGCCGACGCTGCGGGTCAGGTCGATGTCTTCGAACAGCCCTTCGCGTCCATGCCCCTCAAGCTGTACCAGCACCTGCTCATCGCCGCTCCAGTGGCTCAGGGTGCGCGCCAGAGCGGTCAGCAGCAGGTCGTTGACCTGGGTGTGATAGGCCGCTGGTGCCTGCTGCAACAGTTGGCGGGTCTGCTCGGTGTCGAGCTCGATGGCCAAGGTGCGCGCATGCCGGTGCAGGTTGCCGCCCTGCGGGTGATCGCACGGCAGCTCGCGGCGCACACGCCCCAGCTGTCCCTCCCACCAGCCCAGCTCGTCACGCAGCGAGTCGCTGCCGGCATAGCTGGCCAGGCGAGCCGACCAGTCGCCCATGGCATGGGTCTTGGCCGCCAGGGTTTCACCGCGGTACAGCGCCTGCAGGTCCTCCAGCAATACACGCCAGGACACACCGTCGATAACCAGGTGATGGATGGCCAGCAGCAAGCGTTGCGCGCCTGCGCCATCGGTCAGCAGCAGGCCGCGCAACAGGGGCCCTTGCTGCAGGTCGAGGCTGCGCTGCACGTCGGTATAGAGCGCCTGGCAATCGTCGAAGGCAGCGACGGTCGCCGTCCACAGCAGCGGCTGGGCGCCGGCCTGGTCGTATTCCCCCTGCCAGCGGCCAGCCACCTGGGTGAAGCGCAGGCGCAGGCTGTCGTGATGCTGCACCAGCGCCGCCAGCGCAGCCTCAAGCCGGTCAGCGAGCAGCGGTTTGCGTGCTTCGAGCAGCACAGCCTGGTTCCAGTGCTGTGGCTGTGGCACTTCGCTGTCGAAGAACCAATGCTGGATCGGCGTCAGGCCGATACGGCCCTGACGCGCCCCCTGCTCCACATGCGTTGGCCCCGCGCCATGGCTGACCACGGTTGCCAGGGTCTGGATGGTCTGGTGCTGGAACAGGTCGCGCGGGGTGAACTGCAGGCCCAACTGACGGGCGCGGCTGACCACCTGGATCGACAGGATCGAGTCACCGCCAAGCTCGAAGAAATTGTCCTGCACACCCACGCGCGAGACATTGAGCACCTCGCGCCAGATCTGCGCCAACTGCGCCTCCAACTCATTGGCCGGCGCCTGGTACAGCTGGTGTGCCTGCTCGAGATCCGGCGCTGGCAGCGCACGACGGTCGAGCTTGCCATTGCCCATCAGCGGCAGGCGCTCGAGCAGTACCAGGTGCGCAGGCACCATGTAGTCGGGCAGATGTTGCCGGGCATGGGCCTTCACCGCCTCGCGCAGGTGCGCCTGGGCATCACTGCTCGCCTTGGCCTGAGCGCAGACCAGGTAGCCCACCAGTTGCTTGCCGCCCGGCAGGTCGAGGGCCAGAACCACGGCCTCCTCGACATCGGCGTGCTCCTGCAGGCGGCTCTCGATCTCGCCCAGCTCGATGCGGAAACCACGGATCTTCACCTGCTGGTCAGCGCGGCCGATGTACTCGACCAACCCGTCGGCGCGCAGGCGCACCAGATCGCCGGTGCGATACAGCCGGCCACCGTCACGGCTGAAGGGGTCGGCGACGAAACGTTCGGCCGACAGCCCCGGGCGGTCGTGATAGCCCTGGGCGAGGCCCGCGCCACCGACATACAGCTCACCGATGCCGCCCTGGGGCAACAGCGCCAGGTCCTCGTCGAGGATGTAGCCGGTGCGCGCCCCAATCATGCGGCCAATCGGCACGCTGCCCGCATCGGCCGACAAGGTATCGGGGGCCAGGCACGCCAGCGGCATGACCACGGTTTCGGTCGGGCCGTAGGCATTGAAGAATTGCTGCGGGGCGAAGGCCTGGCGGATGCGCTGCAAGTGCTCGCCGGTCAGCGCTTCGCCGCCGGTGATCACCAGGCGCACAGGCAGTTGCTCGCCACGTCCAGCCAGGAACTGCGCCAGCTGGCTGCCATAGCTCGGGGTGAAACCGAGAATGCTCACCTGCTGCTCGCGCACCAGGTCGCAGATCTCTTCGGCGCCCCACTGCCCCTGGGCGCGCAACACCACCCGTGCCCCGCACAGCAGCGGCGTGAGCAGGCGTTCGCTGGCCGCATCGAAGTTGATCGAATAGAAATGCAGCTCGCAATCGTCGCTGCGCATGCCGAAGTCGGCGATCACCGCCTGGCAGTGCATGGCGATCTCGCCATGGCTGACCACCACGCCCTTGGGCTTGCCGGTGGAGCCGGAGGTGTAGATGAGGTAGGCCTGGTGCTGCGGCAGGTTGAGGTTGTCCAGTGGCGCATCGCTGTAGGCGGACAGCGACGCTGCGTCGTCCTCCAGGCTCCAGGTGACCACACCGGCCGGCAGTTCGCCAAGGGTCGCGAGCAGCTCGCGCTGGCCGATCAGCAGGCCCAGGCGGCTGTCCTCGATCATGTAGTGCAGGCGCTCGAGCGGGTATTCCGGATCGAGCGGCACATAGGCTCCACCGGCCTTGAGGATCGCCAGCAGGCCGACCACCATCTGCGACGAGCGCTCCAGCGCCAGGCCCACCCGCACTTGCGGGCCGACCCCGCGCTCACGTAGGGCTCGGGCCAGACGGTTGGCCTGCTGATCGAGCTCGGCGTAGCTCAGGTGCTGGCCGGCGAAGGTCAAGGCCCGGGCCTGCGGCGTACGTTCTACCTGAGCGGCGAACAGCCCGTGCAGGGTCTGGTCGAGATCGAAATCCTGTTCGCCCTGAAGCTGCCCGACCAGCTCCTGCTGCTCGGCACCCGACAGCATCGGCAGCTCGCACAGGCGTTGCTGCGGATCTTCGAGCATCGCCGCCAGCAACTGCTGCAGGTGTTCGGCCATGCGCGCGATGCGCGGCTCATCGAACAGGTCGCGGCTGTAGGTCAGGCAGCAGCCGAGCCGGCCGTCCAGGTCGGTGACTTCCAGGTACAGGTCGAACTTGGTGGCGCTGGCGTCGTTGACCAGGTAGTCCACCTGCATGCCTGCCAAGGTTCGGCTTTGCTGGAAGGCCCAGCGCTGCACGTTGCACATTACCTGGAACAGCGGGTTGTAGGCACTGCTGCGCGGCGGCTGCAGGGCTTCGACCAGTTGTTCGAACGGCAGGTCCTGGTGCGACTGGCCGTCGATGATGGTCTGACGCATCTGCTCGAGCAGCGCGGCGGCGCTCATCTGTCCGTCCAGTTCGCAGCGCAGCACCTGGGTGTTGAGGAAGGCACCGATCAGCCCCTCGCTTTCCGGACGGATGCGGTTGGCCACCGGCGCGCCGATACGCAGGTCGCGCTGGCCACTGTAGCGGTGCAGCAGTGCGGCCAGCGTGGCGGTCATGGTCATGAACAGGGTCAGCCCGCGCTGGCTGTTGAACGCATGCACACGCTCGACCAGCGCCGGGTCGAGGTCGAAGCGGTACAGCTCGCCGCGATGGCTCTGCACCGCTGGGCGCGGGCGGTCCGTCGGCAGTGCCAGGACCGGATGCTCGTCGCCCAGGCGCGCTTTCCAGTAGTCGAGCTGGCGCGCGCCCTCCCCGCCTTCAAGCCACTGGCGCTGCCAGACGCTGTAGTCCAGATACTGCACTGGCAGCGGCTGCAGCGGCGATTCGCGCTCGTCGACGAAGGCTTCGTAAAGCTCGCCCAGCTCACGGGCGAAGATGTCCATCGCCCAGCCTTCGGTAACGATATGGTGCAGGGTCAGGACGAAATAGTGCTCACGCTCCTGCACCTTGACCAGGCAGGCACGCAGCAACGGACCACGTTCCAGGTCGAACGGCTGGTGCGCCTGCTCGTCGGCCAGCTGCTGCAGACGCTGCTGGCGATTGTCGGCCGGCAGCGCGCTGAAGTCCTGCCAGTCCAGGTGCAGGCCGCTGTCGTCGGCCACACACTGGTAGGGCTTGCCATCGATGCTGGGGAAGGTGGTGCGCAGGGTCTCGTGGCGTACGATCAACGCCTGCAGGGCACGCTCGAAAGCGTCCACATGCAGCGCGCCGCATAGACGCGCCATGCCGCCGACGTTGTACGCGGGGCTGTCCGGCTCCATCTGCCAGAGGAACCACATGCGCTGCTGCGAGTACGACAGCGGCACGGCCTGACGGCGATCGACACGGGTGATCGCGCCCTGCAGGTTGCACCCACCGCTGGCGCGGATCCGCGCGATCTCGGCACAGAAGGCACCCAGCTCACTGGCCTCGAACAGCGCCTTGAGCGGCAGCTCGACGTCACAGGCCTGGCGGCAGCGCGAAACGATCTGGGTGGCCAGCAGCGAGTGGCCACCGAGGGCGAAGAAGTCGTCCTGCAGACCGACCTGCGGCAGGTTCAGCACCTCGCGCCAGATCGCCGCCACTTGCTGTTCCAGCGCAGACTGCGGCTCGACGTGTTGGCGCTGCTGCCAGACTGGCGCCGGCAGCGCCTTGCGATCGACCTTGCCGCTCGGGCCCAGGGGCATCTGCGCAAGGTGAACCAACTGCGCTGGCACCATGTAGGCGGGCAGTTGCGCGCCGAGGGTCGCCAGCAAGGCGGCGCTCTGCTCGACGCCGCTGTAGTAACCGACCAACTGCGCGCCGACAGCGTCGCGGTGGATCAGCACCAACGCCTGCTCGACACCTTGCTGGGCCAGCAGCACGGCCTGGACTTCTTCAGGCTCGACGCGGAAGCCGCGCACCTTGACCTGCTGGTCGAGGCGCCCGAGGTATTCCAGCGCACCGTCGTGCACCAGCCAGCGCGCGCGGTCGCCGCTGCGGTACAGGCGCTGACCGTCGCCATCGGGTTGCGGCACGAAACGCTCGGCGGTGAGTCCCGGACGTCCCAGATAGCCACGGGCCAGGCCCGCGCCGCCCAGGCACAGTTCGCCCGGCACGCCCGGTGCGGTCAGTTCGAATTCATCATCCAACACACGGCACAGCACATTGGCCAGCGGACGGCCGATGGGCGAGCGCTCGCCATCCTCGCGCTGGCTGTGCCAGTGGGTGACGTTGATCGCGGTCTCGGTCGGGCCATAACGGTTGTGCAACTGCACCTGGGGGAGCAAGGCCAGGGCCCGGTCGCGCAGGCTGGCAGGCAGCGCCTCGCCGCCGGAGAACAGCCGACGCAGGCTGGTGCAACCTGCGGCCAGCGGCTCCTGGACAAACACGTGCAACAGCGGCGGCACGAAGTGCAGCGTGGTCACTCCATGCTGCTGCACCAGTGCGGCGATGCGCTGCGGATCGCGGTGCTCACCAGGGCCTGCCAGTACCAGGCGGCAGCCGGTGACCAGCGGCCAGAAGCATTCCCACACCGACACGTCGAAGCTGATCGGTGCCTTCTGCATCAGCACGTCGCGGTCGTCCAGCGCATAGGTGGCCTGCATCCATTGCAGGCGTTCGGCCAGGGCAGCATGGGTGTTGCCCACGCCCTTGGGCTGGCCAGTGGAGCCGGAGGTATAGATCACATAGGCCAGGTGCTCGCCTTCCAGGCGCAGGCCCGGTGCCTGGCTGGGCCAGGTGTCCAGGTGCAACTGGTCCAGCGCGATGGTACTGACGCCCTCGACCTGGGGCAGGCGCTCGAGCAGGGTGCTCTGGCTCAGCAGCAGGCCCGCACCACAGTCGGCGAGCATGTAGGCCAGGCGTTCGGCCGGGTAGTCGACATCCAGCGGTACATAGGCGCCGCCCGCCTTGAGGATCGCCAGCAGGCCGACCAGCAGTTGCGGCGAGCGCTCGACCGCGATGGCCACGCAGGTGTCCGGGCCGACGCCCTTGTCGCGCAGGTAGTGAGCCAGGCGGTTGGCCTGCTGGTGCAGGCTGGCGTAGTCGAGCTGACCGCCCTCCCACACCAGGGCGACGCGCTCCGGTGTCAGACGTGCCTGCTCGTTGAGCTGCTCGACCAGCAAGGCTCTGTCGGGCTCGGCAGGGGCCTGACCCCAGGCGAGCAGTTGCGCGCGGCCTGGCTCATCCAGCAGTTGCACTTCGCCCACGGCCAGCTGCGGTTGCGCGCAGACCTGTTCGAGCAGCGCCAGCAGGTGCTGGCCCAGGCGCTTGATGGTGCTCGCATCGAACAGCTCGGCGGCGTAGTCGAAGGCCAGTGTCAGCCGGCCCTGGTGGTCTTCCTCACTGTGCAGTTGCAGGTCGAACTTGGCCTCGCGGCTGTGCCACGGCAGCTCTTCGGCAAGCAGTCCGGGCAGGCGGCGCAGCGCGGACAGGTCGCGCTGCTGGTGGTTGAACATGACTTGGAACAGGCCCTGCTCACGGGCCTGGGGCAGCGCTTCGAGCAGTTGCTCGAATGGCAGGTCCTGGTGCGCCTGGGCGCCAAGGGTGCGCTCACGCACCTGGGCCAGCAACTGGTCGAACGGCGTACGGCCGTCGAACTCGGCACGCATGACCTGGGTGTTGATGAAGAAGCCGACCATGGCCTGGGTTTCCAGGCGCGGGCGGTTGGCGTTGGGGACGCCGACGCGGATGTCGGACTGGCCGCTGTAGCGCTGCAGCAAGGCTTGCCAGCCCGCCAGCAGGACCATGAACAGGCTGGCCTGCTGGTCACGGGCCAGGCCCTTGAGAGCTTCGCCGAGTTTGGCGGGCACCTTCATGTTCACGCGCGCAGCGCGCTGCTCGCCCAGCGCCGAGCGTGGATGGTCGGTGCACAGGTCGAGTACCGGCAATTCGTCGCCCAGTTGCGCCGTCCAGTATTCCAGCTGACGTGCAGCCTCACCTTCTGCCAGCCACTGGCGCTGCCAGGTGCCGTAGTCGGCGTAGCCCAGCGCCAGGGGCGCGAGATTGGGTTGCAGGCCCTGGCAGTGGGCGGCGTAGAGTCGGGCGAACTCCTCGAGCAGGATATTCAGCGACCAGCCGTCGGCGACGATATGGTGCAGGGTTACCCACAATTGGTGTTCTTCATCGTCCAGGCGCGCCAAGGTCACGCGCAGCAGCGGTCCTTGGAGCA
Source organism: Pseudomonas sp. MNR3A (assembly GCF_009650575.1). Taxonomy (NCBI): domain Bacteria; kingdom Pseudomonadati; phylum Pseudomonadota; class Gammaproteobacteria; order Pseudomonadales; family Pseudomonadaceae; genus Pseudomonas; species Pseudomonas sp. MNR3A. The sequence continues at coordinate 68,713 of NZ_VZZS01000030.1, forward strand.
AGTCGAAGGGTTGGCGGGCCTCATGCTCGCGACGATTGGCGACCTCGCTGGCGTCCACCCCTTCGAGATCGACACGCTGCAAGGCAAAGTCGGCATGCGCCAGCACATGCTGCAGGGCCTCGCCATCCACTTCGCTGAAGCGCGTGCGCAAAGATTCGTGACGCTCGACCAGCGCCTGGAAGCTCGCCTGCAGCGCCGCCTCGTCCAGCTCGCCACGCAGGTGCAGGCCGGCCGGGATATTGTAGGCAGCGGACTGCGGCTCCAGTTGCCACAACAACCACAGGCGGTTCTGCGCCAGCGATTGCGGCAATGCCTTGGCGCGATCGAGGCTGGCGATGGCGCCGGTGCCCTGCCCGCCCTGCTCCAGCGCGCAGGCCACTGCCGCGCTGTAGTCGGCCAGCACAGGCGCTTCGAACAGGGTACGCAGGCTGAGCGTGACACCCAGCTCATCGGACAGCCGCGCGGTGACCTGGGTGGCGGCGATGGAGTTGCCGCCCAGCAGCAGGAAATGATCGTCCGCCGTCACCGCCTCGACCTTGAGCAGGTCGCGCCATACCGCCGCGATGCGCATCTGCAGGGCATCGCCGCTGGCACCCCGCTCGGAGGACGCGGCATCTGCCGGGAAGCGAGCATAGCAATCGAGGCTGCCGTCGCTCATGCGCAGACGGCAGGCCGAACGCTGCAGCTTGCCACTGGAGGTCTTGGGCAGCGCCCCCGGGTTGAGCAGCAAGACCACGGCCGGCGCCTGGCGGCACGCGTCGGCGATGACCTGGCGCAGGGTCTTGATCAGCGCTTGCGCAGGCATCGCCTTCTGCACATTGCGGCTGACTTCCACCGCCACGCCGATGCCCTCTTCGCCTCGATCATCCACGGCGAACACCGCCACGCGCCCTTTGCGCAACACATCGACCTCACGCTCGAGGGTCTTCTCCAGATCCTGCGGATAGAGGTTCTGGCCGCGCACGATCAGCATGTCCTTCAACCGCCCGGTGACGAACACCTCGCCATCGCGCATGAAGCCCAGGTCGCCGGTGCGCAGCCAGGTCTGGCCGTCCATCTCGACAAAGGTACGCGCCGTGGCCTCGGGGTTGCGCCAGTAGCCCCGCGCAATGCTCGGGCCGCCGGCCCAGATTTCGCCCACCCGGTTATCGCCCAACACCGCCAGTTGCTGCGGTTCGACGATGCGCACCGCATGGCCCGGCTGCGGATAGCCGCAGCTCATCAGCACGCTGCCCTTGCCAGGCTCGGCGCGGTTGGCGGCGAAGGCCTCGGCATCGAGCTCCAGCGCGCCAATGCCCTGGCCGCGTCGGCTGCCGCTGACGAACAGAGTGGCTTCGGCCAGCCCGTAGCTGGCGAAGAAGCTGCTCGCCTGGAAGCCGCAAGCGGCGAACTTGCTGGCGAACGTCTCGAGGCTGTCCTGGCGGATCGGCTCGGAACCGGAGTAGGCCACCCGCCAGCGGCTGAGGTCGAGCCCGGCCAAGGCCGCCTCGCTGACCCGCTCGCTGCACAGGCGGTAAGCGAAATCCGGGCCGCCACTGATGGTGCCACCGTATTCGCTGATCGCCTGCAGCCAGCGCAGGGGCCGGGCGAGGAAGTAGCCCGGCGACATCAGCACACAGGGCACACCGCTGAAGATCGGTTGCAGCAGGCCGCCAATCAGGCCCATGTCGTGGTAAAGCGGTAGCCAGCTGACGATCACATCGTCAGGGTTGAGATCGATGCCAAAACCCTGGCGGATCAGCTGCTCGTTAGCCACCAGGTTGCCGTGGGTAACCTGCACACCCTTGGGCAGCGCGGTGGAGCCAGAGGTGTACTGCAGGAAGGCGATGTGCTCGCCGGCCAGCGCCGGTTCACGCCAGTCGTCGGCCAGCTCAGGGGGCAGACCGTCCACCGCCAGCAGGCCCGGGGCGGCATCCGTCGCCAGAGCATCAAGGCCCTGCAAACTGTCATGAAGCGCTTCTACCGTCAGCAGCAGACGCGGCTGGGCATCGTCGATGATCGACAGCAGCCGCTCCTGATGGTGCTGGCGCGAAGACTCCGGCGGATAGGCCGGCACTGCGATCACCCCGGCATACAGGCAGCCGAAGAATGCCGCGACATAGTCCGGACCGCTGGGAAACAGCAGGATCGCCCGATCACCGAACGTGGCGCGGGCCTGCAGGGCGGCGGCGATGGTACGGGCGCGCAAGTCCAGCTCGCGGTAGCTGAGCACCGCCTGTTCGCGGGGATCGTCGGCAAGAAAGCGCAAGGCGATCCGGTCCGGGGTCGCCGCGGCGCGTTGCGCCAGGGCCTGGACCAGCGTGAGCGGGAGTTCGAAGGCGTCCGTCATGGAGTGTTCCTGCCAGTGTCTGGGTAAGTCGGGCCGGGGCCGGGCCAGGTGCGCAAGGCACGTCGGGCGGGCGGCAGTCGGCGGCCGGATGTACACAGGGGAACGGATGGGCCGGAGAAATAATTAGAAACGTCGCGGGCCTGCGAACGACGTTCACACAGTGGTCATGGAGGGCGTGCAGCTTAGACCACAATCGAATAGAGACTCACTTACTTCTGTATTTGACAATCATTATCATTCTGAATAGTTTGTCGCACGTCGTAGGAAGCATGACCAATCGGTGTGCTCCCTTTCCTCACAGAGACAAGGTGATTTCCATGGCGGAACAACTATCCACAAGTAAGTGCGATTCACCATTACTCCAGGCGTTCGTCGACAATCGCAGCATCCTCGTCAAGATTGCCGCCCGTATCACGGGCTGTCGGTCGCGCGCCGAGGATGTGGTGCAGGATGCCTTCTTCCGGCTCGGTTCCGCGCCGCAGATCACGTCATCGTTCAAGGCCCAGCTCAGCTACCTGTTCCAGATCGTGCGCAACCTGGCCATCGACCACTACCGCAAGCAGGCGATGGAGCTGAAGTACTCGGGCAGCGAGGAAGAAGGCATGAACGTGGTGATCCAGAATGCCTCGCCAGAAGCCACCCACATCAACCTGGCGACCCTCGAGCACATCGCCGAAGCGCTCAACGAGCTGCCCCAGCGCACTCGCTACGCGTTCGAGATGTACCGCCTGCACGGCGTGCCGCAAAAAGACATCGCCAAGGAGCTCGGGGTCTCGCCAACGCTGGTCAACTTCATGATCCGCGACGCGCTGATCCACTGCCGCAAGAACAGCCGCCAGGCCGAGGGCTGACCGCCTCACAGGTACCGCGCGCATCGCACGGCACCTGTCAGCGTGATCGGGCCGCACAGCGGCCCACGCCCTGCGCGCCGCTAGACCAGCGTGCACCGATCGAAGAAACGCTCACGCCCCAGGATCATCAGCGCCGCCCGCTTGTGCGGGAAATCGAACTCTTTGTCGCAGTGGAAGCACTGATCGTGCATGTAGCCGATCATCTTGCCGTTGTCGGCGCGCGGCTCGGCGACGACGCGCTGGGTGCGCGGGTCGTCGAGGAACAGGTAGTGCACCAGCGCCGACATCCAGCTCGCCACCTTGTGCGGGCCACGATGCGCCTGTTCGCCCACGAGCATGTGGATACCGCGGTCGTAGTCGTCGGCCGGATAGAACGGCGCGATGCGGTCTTCCTTGGCCCAGTAGGCTTCGAAGTAGGCGAACGGCTCATCGTCGAAACAGCCGATGAGTGTCAGGGTGTGCGGGTCTGCCTCGAGCTTGCTCAGGTATTCGCGGTGCTGCTCCAGGCTGCCCTGTTCCTGCCAGAAGTGCGCGACCCGGGGCTCGTTCTGCCAACGGTTGAAACGCGCCAGGTCCTGCTCGACTTCCAGGGTGCGTAGCGACACCCACGCCCCCAGGCGCACATCGAAACGGCGATACACCTCGCCCCGGGGTTTGGGTGGGCGGCGTGGATGGCGCTTGCCGTTGCTGATCTGCATCTGCTGCGGGTAGACACCGCTCTGTACCTCGCCAAGCCAGGGCTGCGGCAACTGCCAGAACAGCGCTCGCTCGCAGATCAACACGTGCGCTTGCTCGCTGGGCACCAGCAGGCCGCTCGCCAGCAACGACGGTACCCACGCTGGCGCCTTCGGCACATGCCAGGCCAGGCGCTGGCAGGCGGGATCGCGCGACAGCAGCCAGTAGCAGGCAGCCCACAGGGCCTGGGCGCCGCGATCCGGGCAGACGGTTTCCAGGTGAACCTGCACAGGGTCGGCGGGCACCAGGCGTACCTGGATCAGCGGGCGCCCCTCCAAGGTCAGACTCAACCGGGAACCGGTCTCGTCGCCTTGCAGGCTGTGCCATCGAGGAAGGGAAAGCGGCGTCGAAGCAGCGTCGAAAGGCATGGTCATGGCTCACGGAAAAAAGGAATCACACTCAAGTGTCTGAACGTGATCGCAGCCCGCGAATTTAATTGTTCGGCGTTTGCACGGTGATCCGATAAGGGCCGAAAAGCGCTGCCAGCTCACCGCTGTCGCGCAGGCGCTGCATCAACTGGGTGAAGACTTCGGCGCGGATCGGCGCGCCAGGACGCAGTAGCGCGTAGTGATGGTAGACCTGATCGACCCGATCCGAGGCCATCAGCTCGCCGCCCTTGGCCGGGTTGCGCTTGAGGTAGTCACTCAGGTACGAGCAGGTCACCAGGGCAATGTCCGCACGCTCGCGTTGCACCATCGACAGGTTGCTGTCGTGGGAATAAGAGAGGATGGCCCGGAAGGTCTTCTTCAGGTATTCAGGGTCGGGATTGAAATCGGCAAACGCGTAGTGATAGCCATTGAACAGCGCCAGGCGCTTGCCTTTGAGGTCATCGAAATAATGCTGGTCACGCCCTGCCTGACGATGGGCGACGAAGATCTCGGCATCTTCCAGGCCCATGTCGACTACCGTGTGTGGGATCTGCTGCCAACCCCATTGCGGGTTCTCGAAGATCGCCATGTCGGTGCGACCCTGCTGGAAATCACCAAAACGACGCGGGATCGAGGTTGGTACCAGAACGAAACGGTAACCGGCCTGGAGCTGGTTCAGTGCCTCGGCGAGCTGCGGCAACAGCCCCGTATCGGCCCCCTGCTCCGGACGCACCGTATAAGGCGGAAAATGCGCGGCCCCGATCCGCACCTCCACCATTTCGACGGCACAGGCCGAGCCCGCCAGCCACAGTGCAGCGAGCATCATCAGGGATGACAGGGCCTTGAGGGCGGGCAGTGGCGTCAAGTGAGGCACTCAAATCACGGGGGTGGACCTTGATGCGCCTAAGCTAGGCGTTTTCCTGTCAGGGCACAACCGCTGGTTATGCCAAAATAGCGGCATTCTGCCAGGGGATGCCGTAAGGGTTCTGGATTGGCTACGCTCTAGGGTCTGTCTGAAATGTGTCTGCGCGAGTGCAGATACATTTCAGACAGACCCTAAGGGCCCGCGGCCCTGGCCCATGCCTGACGCCGCGGACCACAGCGTCTTGCAAGGGAGCCTGGTATGGGCCATTGGCTGGTCATCGACCTGGAAGCCACGACCGACGACGGTGGCTGGCCGGTCACCGAGATGGAAATCATTGAAATCGGCGCAAGCCTGGTCACCCGCGAAGGCCGCGAGGTCGATCACTTCCAGCGCTTCGTCAAGCCGCGGCGGCGTCCGCAGTTGACACCGTTCTGCCGCGAGCTGACGCACATCGGCCAGGCCAGTATCGACAGCGCGGCGCCGTTCGCCGAAATCTGGGCGCAGTTCGAGCGCTGGCTGGGTCATCACCAGGCGCAATTGCAGGCCTGGGTCAGCTGGGGCGACTACGACCGCCAGCAGTTGTTGCAGGAATGGCAGCAGCATCAGGTCAGCAGCCTGCTGGCGCAGCTGCCGCACATCAACCTCAAGCAGCGCTTCGCCAAGGCCCGCCACCTGCAGCGCCCCACCGGCCTGAACGGTGCGCTGCAACTGGCGGGCATGCAGTTCGTCGGCCAGCAGCACCGGGCGCTGGAGGATGCACGCAATACAGCGCGGTTGCTGCCCTTGAGCCTCACCTGAAAGCAGATGACGGCCGCGCAGGGCTTGGGCATACTGGCCAGCCTTTTTTCAGCCCTTCTGTTCAGGAGTCGCCCATGTTCCAGGTCAACGAGTACTTCAACGGCACCGTCAAGTCGATCGCCTTCGCAGGCGAAGAAGGTCCGGCCACCGTGGGCGTGATGGCCCCGGGCGAATACGAGTTCGGCACCGCCAAGCGCGAGATCATGCACGTGGTCTCCGGCGCCCTGATCGTCAAGCTGCCAGGCAGCGACAACTGGGAAACCTTCAACGCTGGCGACAAATTCAATGTACCTGCCGACAGCAAGTTCCAGCTGCAGGTCAAGGTCGATACCGCCTACCTGTGCGAGTATCGCGACTAAGCATCAGGCTCTTCGCGGGCTTGCCCGCGAAGAATCCAGCGCTAACCCTTCAGAAACCCCGCCACCTTCTCAGCCGCCGCCTGCAGATGCTGCTCATGGCTGAACCCTGAAGCTTTCAGCGGCTTCAGATCATGATCCCCCGCCACCAGCCAGTTCACCTCGATCGCCGGTGACAGCGCATACCCTCGCACCGCCTCCCGATTCCCCAGCGCATCCCGCTCGCCCTGGACGATGAGCGTCGGCGTCTTCAGCTCGGCCAGATGCTCGACCCGCGGCTTCTCCGGCTTGCCCACGGCATAGAACGGATACCCCAGGCACACCAGCGCATCCACCTTCAGCTCATCGGCCAGCAAACTGGCCATGCGCCCGCCCATCGACTTGCCGCCGATGGCCAAGGTGCCCGTGACCAATGGTCGCACCTGCCCATACACCTCGCGCCAGCACTCGAGCAGCACCTTCTGCGGGTTGGGCGGACGCTTGCCGCCGTTTATCCGGCGCTCGGCCATGTAGGGAAATTCGAAGCGGATCACTCCGACCCCAAGCCCCGCCAGCCTTTGCGCGATCTCGTCCATGAACGCACTGTCCATCGGCGCACCGGCGCCGTGGGCCAGGATCAGGCTGCAGGAACGCCCCTGATCGCCCCGGATTTGCGGGGGATCGACGCGCAAGCCTGGGACATTTCCCACTTGGGCCCATTGATCCCCGTCAATACCGGCACATTGCCCATCTTTCATGCTTGCCTCGCTGTTTAGCCTGCCTATAACCGTGGATGGGAACCCATACATGAACACAACCAGCAGTACCGCCTACAACTACAAGGTGGTCCGCCAATTCGCCCTCATGACGGTGGTGTGGGGCATCGTCGGCATGGGGCTCGGCGTCTTCATCGCCGCGCAACTCGTCTGGCCGAGCCTCAACTTCGACCTTCCGTGGACCAGCTTCGGTCGTCTGCGACCGCTGCACACCAACGCGGTGATCTTCGCCTTCGGTGGCTGTGCCCTGTTCGCCACCTCGTATTATTCGGTGCAGCGTACCTGCCAGACCATCCTCTTCGCGCCAAAACTGGCGGCCTTTACCTTCTGGGGCTGGCAACTGGTGATCCTGCTGGCAGCGATCAGCCTGCCACTGGGCTACACCAGCTCCAAGGAATACGCCGAACTGGAATGGCCGATCGACATCCTGATCACCATCGTCTGGGTCTGCTACGCCATCGTGTTCTTCGGCACGCTGATGAAGCGCACCACCAAGCACATCTACGTGGGCAACTGGTTCTTCGGTGCCTTCATCCTCACCGTGGCGATCCTGCACATCGTCAACAACCTGGAGATGCCAGTCAGCCTGACCAAGTCATACTCGGTCTACGCCGGGGCCACCGACGCCATGGTGCAGTGGTGGTACGGCCACAACGCCGTAGGCTTCTTCCTGACCGCAGGCTTCCTGGGGATGATGTACTACTACGTGCCCAAGCAGGCCGAGCGTCCGGTGTATTCCTATCGCCTGTCGATCGTGCACTTCTGGGCGCTGATCACCCTGTACATCTGGGCCGGCCCGCACCACCTGCACTACACCGCCCTGCCCGACTGGGCCCAGTCACTGGGCATGATCATGTCGCTGATCCTGCTCGCACCGAGCTGGGGCGGGATGATCAACGGCATGATGACCCTCTCCGGCGCCTGGCACAAACTGCGCAGCGACCCGATCCTGCGCTTCCTCGTGGTGTCGCTGGCGTTCTACGGCATGTCGACCTTCGAAGGCCCGATGATGGCGATCAAGACCGTCAACGCCCTCTCCCACTACACCGACTGGACCATCGGCCACGTCCACGCCGGCGCCCTGGGCTGGGTGGCGATGATCTCCATCGGCGCGCTGTACCACACTATTCCGAAGGTGTTCGGCAAGCAGCAGATGCACAGCATCGGCCTGATCAACGCGCACTTCTGGCTGGCAACCATCGGCACCGTGCTCTACATCGCCTCGATGTGGGTCAACGGCATCGCCCAGGGCCTGATGTGGCGTGCGGTCAACAGCGACGGCACGCTCACCTACTCGTTCGTCGAAACCCTGGTGGCCAGCCACCCCGGCTTCATCGTGCGCTTCGTCGGCGGGGCGATCTTCCTCAGCGGCATGTTCCTGATGGCCTGGAACACCTGGCGCACCGTACGTTCGCCAGCGCTTGACGCCGCCCCTGCGAACGCCCAGCTGGCTTGAGGAGACACGCCTGATGAAACATGAAGTCATCGAGAAAAACGTCGGGCTGCTGGCCTTGCTGATGGTGTTCGCCGTCAGCATCGGCGGCTTGACGCAGATCGTCCCGCTGTTCTTCCAGGACGTCACCAACAAGCCGGTCGAGGGCATGAAGCCCTACACCGCGCTGCAACTGGAAGGCCGCGATATCTACATCCGCGAAGGCTGCGTGGGCTGCCATTCGCAGATGATCCGCCCATTCCGCGCCGAGACCGAACGCTATGGTCACTACTCGGTGGCCGGTGAAAGCGTGTGGGACCACCCCTTCCTCTGGGGCTCCAAGCGCACCGGCCCGGACCTGGCCCGCGTCGGCGCACGCTACTCCGACGACTGGCACCGCGCGCATCTGTACAACCCGCGCAACGTGGTACCGGAATCGAAGATGCCGGCCTACCCGTGGCTGGTCGCACAGCCGGTCGATAACAGCCACACCGACACCAAGCTGCGCGTATTGCGCACCCTCGGCGTGCCCTACACCGACGAAGACATCGCCGGTGCCCGCGACGCAGTCAAGGGCAAGACCGAGATGGATGCGCTGGTCGCCTACCTGCAGGTGCTGGGCACCTCGATCAAGAACAAGAGGTAAGCACGATGGAATTCGACATCGGCATGATCCGCGGCCTCGGCACCCTGGTGGTGATGATCGCCTTCATCGGCCTGTCGCTCTGGGTGTTCAACCGCCGCCGCGACCGTGATTTCGCCGAAGCGCGCCTGCTGCCCTTCGACGACGACCGCCTGCCCCCTGCCGGGCAGGAACCTGCCATGAGGAGTAACGGGCAATGACCACCTTCTGGAGTACGTACATCAGCGTACTGACCATCGGCAGCCTGATCGGCCTGACCTGGTTGCTGCTCGGCACCCGCAAGGGCCAGAGCAACAACACCACCGACCAGACCATGGGCCATAGCTTCGACGGCATCGAGGAGTACGACAACCCGCTGCCCAAATGGTGGTTCTGGCTGTTCGTCGGCACCCTGGTGTTCTCGGTCGGCTACCTCATCCTCTACCCGGGCCTGGGCAACTGGAAAGGCATCCTGCCTGGCTACGAGAATGGCTGGACCCAGGTCAACGAATGGCAGAAAGAAATGGACAAGGCCGACGCCCGCTTCGGGCCGATCTTCGCCAAGTTCGCCGCCATGCCGGTGGAGCAAGTGGCCAAGGATCCGCAGGCATTGAAGATGGGCGCACGCCTGTTCGCCTCCAACTGCTCGGTGTGCCATGGCTCGGACGCCAAAGGGGCCTATGGTTTCCCCAACCTGACTGACAAGGACTGGCGCTGGGGCGGTGAACCCGAGACCATCAAGGCCTCGATCATGAACGGCCGCCATGGCGTGATGCCAGGCTGGGCCGAGGTCATCGGCGAACAGGGCGTGGCGGATGTCGCAGGTTTCGTGCTCACCAACCTCGATGGCCGCAGCCTGCCTGAAGGGGCCAAGGCCGACGTGGCCAAGGGCAAGGAGATCTTCGCCAGCAACTGCGTGGCCTGCCATGGGCCGGAAGGCAAGGGCACCCCCGCCATGGGCGCACCCGACCTGACTCACCCGCAGGCGTTCATCTACGGTTCGAGCTTCGCCCAGTTGCAGCAGACCATCCGCTATGGTCGCCAAGGCCAGATGCCGGCCCAGGCCGAGATCCAGGGCAGCGACAAGGTGCACCTGCTGGCGGCTTACGTGTACAGCCTGTCCCATGATGAAAACGCTGAAACGCTGACAGCCCAGTAATACCCCGCAAAACCCTCCTGTGGGAGCGGCGACTCGCCCTCCCACAGGGGCGCGCCGCTCCCCCTCCCTTGCACCCCCTCCGAACGGAACTAAGCTTGTTGCCACAGTGGCCGCGCGTTGCAGCGATGGCCTCGACGCGGCGCATTGCCTGACGCCGCGCGCTAAAAAGACATCGAAAAAAAAGCTTGACCGATCGATCAGAAAAAGGTGAAAAACGGTACACATTACAGATATTTATTTGTGTACAATCGTTCGACCCGAAACGCCACGGGACGGTGGTGGGAAGGGTATGGACACGGGTCGGCGCAGGGTACCTTGCGTTGCCATAGCCATTGCGGCTATCGAGACTGGCGCCGATTTTTCCACCAACAAGAACACCTAAACCGTGGAACCTTAGCATGAGCACAGCAATCAGTCCGACTGCTTATAACTATAAGGTCGTCCGCCAGTTCGCCATCATGACGGTGGTCTGGGGGATCCTTGGCATGGGCCTCGGCGTCTTTATCGCATCGCAGCTGGTGTGGCCGCAGCTCAACTTCGACCTGCCCTGGACCAGCTTCGGACGCCTGCGACCGCTGCACACCAACCTGGTGATCTTCGCCTTCGGCGGCTGTGCACTGTTCGGCACCAGCTACTACGTGGTGCAGCGCACCTGCCAGACCCGGCTGATCTCCGACGGCATGGCCGCCTTCACCTTCTGGGGCTGGCAGGCGGTGATCCTCGGCGCGCTGATCACCCTGCCGATGGGCTACACCACCACCAAGGAATACGCCGAGCTCGAATGGCCCATCGCAATCCTGCTGGCCATCGTCTGGGTCACCTACGCAGTGGTGTTCTTCGGCACCATCGTCAAGCGCAAGACCAAGCACATCTACGTGGGCAACTGGTTCTACGGCGCCTTCATCGTGGTCACCGCGATGCTGCACATCGTCAACCACATCTCGCTGCCGGTCAGCCTGTTCAAGTCGTATTCGGCCTACGCCGGTGCCACTGACGCGATGATCCAGTGGTGGTATGGCCACAACGCCGTGGGCTTCTTCCTTACCACTGGCTTCCTGGGGATGATGTACTACTTCGTGCCCAAGCAGGCCGAACGTCCGATCTACTCCTACCGCCTGTCGATCGTGCATTTCTGGGCGCTGATCACCCTGTACATCTGGGCCGGCCCCCACCACCTGCACTACACCGCCCTGCCCGACTGGGCGCAGTCGCTGGGCATGGTGATGTCGATCATTCTCCTGGCCCCGAGCTGGGGCGGCATGATCAACGGCATGATGACCCTCTCCGGTGCCTGGCACAAACTGCGCACCGACCCGATCCTGCGCTTCCTGGTGGTGTCGCTGGCGTTCTACGGCATGTCGACCTTCGAAGGGCCGATGATGGCGATCAAGACGGTCAACTCGCTGTCGCACTACACCGACTGGACCATCGGCCACGTCCACGCCGGCGCCCTGGGCTGGGTGGCGATGATCTCCATCGGCGCGGTTTACCACATGATTCCGAAGCTGTACGGCCGCGAGCAGATGCACAGCGTCGGCCTGATCAACGCGCACTTCTGGCTGGCGACCATCGGCACCGTGCTGTACATCGCCTCGATGTGGGTCAACGGCATTACCCAAGGCCTGATGTGGCGCGCGATCAACGATGACGGCACCCTCACCTACTCCTTCGTCGAAGCGCTGCAGGCCAGCCATCCGGGCTATATCGTCCGCGCACTGGGCGGCGCCTTCTTCGCCTCGGGCATGCTGCTGATGGCCTACAACGTGCTGCGCACGGTACGCGCTGCCAATCCGGCGCAGGCCGATGAAGCCGCCAAGATCGTCGTCGTGGGAGCGCACTGATGAAGCATGAAGCAGTCGAGAAGAACATAGGCCTGCTGGCCTTCTTCATGGTCATCGCCGTGAGCATCGGCGGCCTGACGCAAATCGTCCCGCTGTTCTTCCAGGACGTCACCAACAAGCCGGTCGAGGGCATGAAGCCGCGCACCGCGCTGGAGGTCGAAGGGCGCGACATCTACATCCGCGAAGGCTGCGTAGGCTGCCATTCGCAGATGATCCGTCCGTTCCGTGCCGAGACCGAACGCTATGGCCACTACTCGGTGGCCGGTGAAAGCGTGTGGGACCACCCCTTCCTCTGGGGCTCCAAGCGCACCGGCCCGGACCTGGCCCGCGTCGGCGGACGCTACTCCGACGACTGGCACCGCGCACACCTGTACAACCCGCGCAACGTGGTGCCGGAATCGAAGATGCCTGCTTACCCATGGCTGGTGGAAAACCACCTCGATGGCAAGGATACGGCCAAGAAGCTCGAAGTGCTGCGCACCCTCGGCACGCCCTACACCGACGAAGATATCGCCGGTGCCCGCGATGCGGTCAAGGGCAAGACCGAGATGGACGCCCTGGTGGCGTACCTGCAAGGCCTTGGCACCCTCATCAAGAGCAAACGGTGACGCTGATGGATATCGGGATGATTCGCGGCCTGGGCACCGTCGTCGTGCTGGTGGCCTTCGTGGGCCTGGCGCTGTGGGTGTTCAGCCCGCGGCGCAAGAAGGATTTCGACGAGGCCACGCAACTGCCCTTCGCGGATGATCCCGAGGCCAGCCGGCATGTCGAGCACGCGCAAAAGAATGCTTCTGGGAGCAAACAACAATGACAACCTTCTGGAGTCTGTACGTCACCGTCCTGACCCTGGGCACCATCTTCGCCTTGACCTGGCTGCTGCTGTCGACCCGCAAGGACCAGCGCGAAGAGATCACCGATGAAACCGTCGGCCATGCGTTCGACGGTATCGAGGAGTACGACAACCCGCTGCCCAAATGGTGGTTCTGGCTGTTCGTCGGCACCATCGTCTTCGCCCTCGGCTACCTGGCGCTGTATCCGGGCCTGGGCAACTGGAAAGGCATCCTGCCAGGCTATACGTACCTGGATAACGACAAGCAGACCGAATTCAGCAATGGCCAGTCGGGCTGGACCGGCGTGCACGAATGGGAAAAGGAAATGGCCAAGGCCGATGCCCGCTTCGGGCCGATCTTCGCCAAGTTCGCGGCCATGCCGCTGGAAGACGTCGCCAAGGATCCGCAGGCCCTCAAGATGGGCGCACGCCTGTTCGCCTCCAACTGCTCGGTGTGCCATGGTTCGGACGCCAAGGGAGCGTACGGCTTCCCCAACCTGACCGACAGCGACTGGCGCTGGGGCGGCGAACCGGAAACCATCAAGACCACCATCATGAATGGCCGTCATGGTGTGATGCCGGCCTGGGCCGAGGTGATCGGCGAGCAGGGCGTGGCGGACGTTGCCGCCTTCGTGCTGACCAACCTGGACGGGCGCAGCCTGCCCGAGGGCATCAAGGCCGACGCGGCCAACGGGCAGAAACTCTTCGCCGCCAACTGCGTGGCCTGCCACGGCCCTGAAGGCAAGGGCACCCCCGCCATGGGCGCACCCAACCTGACTCACCCGCAGGCGTTCATCTACGGCTCGAGCTTCGCCCAGCTGCAGCAGACCATTCGTTACGGACGCCAGGGGCAGATGCCGGCGCAGGCTGAAATCCAGGGCAACGACAAGGTGCACCTGCTGGCCGCTTATGTGTACAGCCTGTCGCAGCAGGACCAGATGCCGGCCAAGGCCGAGTAAGCAGGCCCGGCCTCTTCGCGGGCAAGCCCGCTCCCACAAGTCTGGTGCAGTACTTGTAGGAGCGGGCTTGTCCCGCGATGAGGCCGGCAAATGCACCACTGGCTGACCTGGATCAATTGACACTCGCCATAACACGATTCAAACGACCACCCAACGCGACTAAACGTCGCAGCCAAGCCCTACCCTGCCATCACAGGCGTATCATGGGCCGCAGAGCGCCAACACAGGCGCGCGACCACGGCCGGCATGCACTGGCCCTGGCATTTCTCCACTGCCGTGGGACTTGATGATGAGCAAGCAGATTCCGGTACATGACGTCACCCCGCCTGCCAACAAAGGAAAGGATTCCGTCGACCTCTACGCCGCCCGAGAGAAAATCTACACCCGCGCCTTCACCGGCGTGTTCCGCAGGTTGCGCATGGTCGGCGGCGCATTGCTGTTCCTGCTCTACTTCGGCACCGTATGGTTGAACTGGGGCGGGCACCAGGCCGTCTGGTGGAACCTGCCCGAACGCAAGTTCTACATCTTCGGCGCCACCATCTGGCCGCAGGACTTCATCCTGCTGTCGGGCATCCTCATCGTCGCCGCCTTCGGCCTGTTCTTCATCACCGTGTACGCAGGCCGTGTCTGGTGTGGCTACACCTGCCCGCAGAGCGTGTGGACCTGGATCTTCATGTGGTGCGAAAAAGTCACCGAGGGCGACCGCAACCAGCGCATGAAGCTCGACAAGGCGCCCATGAGCGGCAACAAGTTCCTGCGCAAGCTGGCCAAGCACAGCCTGTGGCTGCTGATCGGCTTCGTCACCGGCCTGACCTTCGTGGGTTACTTCTCGCCAATCCGCGAACTGGCCATCGAATTCTTCACCGGCCAGGCCGATGGCTGGGCCTATTTCTGGGTCGGCTTCTTCACCCTCGCCACCTATGGCAACGCCGGCTGGCTGCGCGAACAGGTGTGCGTGTACATGTGCCCCTACGCGCGCTTCCAGAGCGTGATGTTCGACAAGGACACGCTGATCGTCTCCTACGACCCGCGCCGCGGCGAAGCCCGTGGCCCGCGCAAGAAAGGCGTCGACTATAAAGCCCAGGGCCTGGGCGACTGCATCGACTGCACGATGTGCGTGCAGGTCTGCCCCACCGGCATCGACATCCGCGACGGCCTGCAGATCGAATGCATCGGCTGCGCCGCATGCATCGACGCCTGCGACGGCATCATGGACAAGATGGACTATCCGCGCGGGCTGATCAGCTACACCACCGAGCACAATCTTTCCGGGCAGAAGACCCACATGCTGCGCCCGCGCCTGATTGGCTACGCCCTGGTGCTGCTGGTGATGATCGGTGCACTGGCCACCGCCTTCGCCACCCGCTCGCTGGTCGGCTTCGACGTCAGCAAGGACCGCGTGCTATACCGCGAGAACGCCCAAGGCTGGATCGAGAACGTCTACAGCCTCAAGGTGATGAACAAGGACCAGCGCGACCACGTCTACGTGCTCGACGCCGCCGGCCTGCCTGGCCTGCAGCTGTCCGGGCAACGCGAGATCCGCGTGGCCGCCGGCGATATCGTCAGCCTGCCGGTGCAGCTGTCGGTCGCCCCCGAGAAACTGCCCTCGAGCACCAACGACATCACCTTCATCCTCAAGGATGCCGACGACAACGGCACCCAGGTTGAAGCCAAGAGCCGCTTCATCGGCCCACAGATCCGCTGAGAGAGACGTTCGACAATGACTGCCGCTACCGCCAACAGCCCTTGGTACAAGCACCTCTGGCCCTGGATCATCATCGGCATTCTCACCACCTCGGTGTGCCTGAGCCTGACCATGGTCAGCATCGCCGTGCGCAACCCGGACAACCTGGTCAACGACAACTACTACGAGGCAGGCAAAGGCATCAACCGCTCGCTGGACCGCGAGCTGCTGGCCCAGACGCTTGGCCTCAAGGCCAGCGTGCATCTGGACGACCTGACCGGCGAGGTGGAACTGCGCCTGACCGGCAACAGCGATCCGCAGACCCTGGAGCTGAACCTGATCTCGCCGACCCAGCCGGACAAGGACCGCAAGGTCCAGCTTGCCCGTAGCGAAACCGGGCGCTATGTCGGTCAGCTCGACGACAAGGTCGAGGGCCGGCGCTTCGTCGAGCTGCTGGGTACCGAGAACGGCCAGGTATGGCGCCTGTTCGAGGAAGAGAAGGTCGAGCATGGCGTGACCTTGCAGTTGGGCGACGAAGCCCTGCAAGGCGCCGAGCATCAAGAATGAACCGCTGCAACAGCACCGACCCCGTGGGAGCGGGCTTGCCCCGCGATAGCGTCAGCCCAGGCAATGATGTTGCCCAGGTGATCGCCATCGCGGGGCAAGCCCGCTCCCACAGGTTTTGCGCTGTTGCCCACGGCCAGGCATGACCCCGATGACTCAACCCACTCCCTGCTACCACTGCGCCCTGCCCGTCCCCGCCGGCAACCGCTTCAGCGCTGTGGTACTCGGCCAGCCCCGGCAGTTCTGCTGCCCTGGCTGCCAGGCAGTCGCCGAAGCCATCGTCGCAGGCGGGCTCGAGCACTATTACCAGCACCGCAGCGAGACCAGTGCCAACCCCGAAGCACTGCCGCGGCAGTTGCAGGACGAACTGGCGCTGTACGACCGCGCCGACGTCCAGCAGAACTTCGTGCAGCACCAGGGCGCCCTGGCCGAAACCACCTTGATGATCGAAGGCATCAGTTGCGCGGCCTGCGGCTGGCTGATCGAGAAGCACCTGCGCAATCTCGAAGGCGTTGGCGAGGCGCGCCTGAACCTGTCCAACCACCGCCTGCACGTCAGCTGGAACGACGGGCAACTGCCGCTCTCGCGGCTGATCGCCGAACTGCGCGGCATCGGCTACGCCGCCCACCCCTACCAGCCCGACCAGGCCGCCGAGCAATTGGCCCGGGAAAACCGCACGGCGCTGCGACGCCTGGGCGTGGCGGGCCTGCTGTGGTTCCAGGCGATGATGGCGACCATGGCGACCTGGCCGGAATTCAACATCGACCTATCGCCCGAACTGCACACCATCCTGCGCTGGATTGCGCTGTTCCTGACCACGCCGATCGTGTTCTACAGTTGCGCACCGTTCTTCAAAGGGGCTGCTCGTGACCTGCGCACCCGCCATCTGACAATGGATGTCTCGGTATCGCTGGCCATTGCCCTGGCCTATGGCGCCGGGATCTGGACCGCGATCACCGGCAGCGGCGAGCTGTACTTCGATACCGTGGGCATGTTCGCCCTGTTCCTGCTCACCGGCCGCTACCTGGAGCGGCGCGCCCGCGAACGCACGGCAGCGGCTACCGCGCAACTGGTCAACCTGCTGCCGGCCTCGTGCCTGCGCCTCGACGAGCAGGGGCGTGCCGAACGCATCCTGCTGGCCGAGCTGGTCCGCGGCGACCACGTGCAGGTCCTGCCGGGCGCCGTGATTCCCGCTGACGGTCGCATCCTCGAAGGCCGTTCGAGCATCGACGAATCGCTGCTCACCGGTGAATACCTGCCCCAGGCCCGACGGGCTGGCGAGCGGGTCACCGGTGGCACGCTCAACGTCGAGAGCGCGTTGACCGTAGAGGTCGACGCCCTCGGCCAGGATTCGCGCCTGTCGGCCATCGTGCGCCTGCTCGAGCGCGCGCAATCGGAAAAGCCACGACTGGCGCAGATCGCCGACCGCGCCTCGCAGTGGTTCCTGTTGTTCAGCCTGGCTGCCGCGCTGGCCATCGGCCTGTGGTGGTGGCATCTGGATGCCGAGCGCGCGTTCTGGATCGTCCTGGCGATGCTGGTCGCGACTTGCCCCTGCGCGCTCTCGCTCGCCACCCCGACCGCCCTGACCACGGCCACCGGCACCCTGCACAAACTTGGCCTGCTGGTGACCCGCGGCCACGTGCTCGAAGGGCTGAACCAGATCGATACCGTGGTGTTCGACAAGACTGGCACCCTGACCGAAGGACGCCTGGCCCTGCGCAGCATCCGCCCGCTGGGCAGCCTTGCGCCTGACCGCTGCCTGGCCCTGGCAGCCGCCCTGGAGAACCGCTCGGAACATCCCATCGCCCGTGCCTTCGGACGCAGCGCCGAACCTGCCGACGATGTCCAGGCCGTACCTGGGCTGGGCCTTGAGGGCCAGGTCGGCCAGCAGCGGCTGCGCATCGGTCAGGCCGCCTTCGTCTGCGCCCTGAGCGGCGCCGAAGTGCCGGCGGTACCAGAGCCACGCGGGCAGTGGCTGCTCCTGGGTGACCGCATGGGCCCCCTGGCCTGGTTCGGCCTTGACGATCGCCTGCGTGACGATGCCAGCGAGTTGCTGGCCGCGTGCAGGGCGCGCGGGTGGCAGACCTTGCTGCTGTCGGGCGACAGCTCGCCGATGGTCGGGGAAGTCGCCGCACAACTGGGCATCGACCAGGCCATCGGCGGCCTGCGTCCGGACGACAAGCTGGCCAGGGTCAAGGCCCTGCAGAGTGAAGGCCGCAAGGTGCTGATGCTCGGTGACGGCGTCAACGACGTGCCGGTGCTGGCCGCCGCCGACATCAGCATCGCCATGGGCTCGGCCACCGATCTGGCCAAGACCAGCGCCGACGCCGTGCTGCTGTCCAACCGCCTGCAGGCACTGGCACAGGCTTTCGACCTGGCGCGCCGCACGCGCCGTAACATCCTCGAGAACCTGCTCTGGGCAACGCTGTACAATGGCCTCATGCTGCCCTTTGCCGCGCTGGGCTGGATCACGCCGGTGTGGGCGGCGGTCGGCATGTCGGTAAGCTCGCTGATCGTGGTGCTCAATGCCCTGCGCTTGACGCGCATGCCAACCGTGCAGGCTGCCAATGCTGTCCCTCGTCCCGTCATGGCCTGAGCAGGAATCGCCGATGCCCGCCCTCTATGTGATGATCCCCGCCGCCCTGCTGCTCGTCGGCGTGGCGGTGTACATCTTCTTCTGGGCCGTGGACAGCGGCCAGTACGATGACCTCGAAGGCCCTGCCCACAGCATCCTCTTCGACGACCAGGACCCACGCCACCAGGCCGCCGTGAAACCCGAAGAAGCCAAGCCCGAACAGCCCGACGACAAGGATCCCACCCCGCGTGCCTGACCTGCTCCCGCTGCTCGGTTCCGCCCTGGTGCTCGGCCTGCTCGGCGGCGGCCACTGCCTGGGCATGTGCGGTGGCCTGATGGGCGCCCTGACCCTGGCCATCCCGCCCGAACAGCGCGCCCGCCGCCTGCGCCTGTTGGTCGCCTACAACCTCGGCCGCGTACTCAGCTATGCGGCCGCTGGTCTGCTGCTGGGCCTGGCCGGCTGGGCCCTGGCCAGCAGCCCTGCCGCCCAACTGCTGCGAGTGGTGGCAGCCTTGCTGCTGATCGCCATGGGCTTGTACCTGGCCGGCTGGTGGAGCGGGCTGACCCGTATCGAGGCCCTGGGCCGAGGCTTGTGGCGACACATCCAGCCGCTGGCGTCGCGTCTGCTGCCGGTCTCGAGCCTGCCGCGGGCCCTGCTGCTCGGCGCACTGTGGGGCTGGCTGCCCTGCGGGCTGGTCTACAGTACCTTGCTGTGGGCGGCGAGCCAGGGCAACGCCGCGTACAGCGCGGCGCTGATGCTGGCATTCGGTGTCGGCACCTGGCCAGTGTTGCTGGCCACGGGCCTGGCCGCAGAACGGGCCAACTCGCTGCTACGACGGCGCAGCGTGCGCATGGCGGGCGGAGTGTTGGTGATGCTGTTCGGCCTGTGGACGCTACCTGGGCCGCACCAGCACTGGCTGATGGGGCATTGATCGCCTGAGAGTGTTGCACCAGGTGACTGCCGACTCGGCTTGATACAAGTCAAGACCCCTTCCTACAGACATATCTAGACTCCGGGCACTGCTGCTCTATCCGGGGACTGCCCACATGCTCGACGACCTACGTTGGGATGCCGACCTGATCCGTCGCTACGATCTGGCCGGACCACGCTACACCTCCTACCCGACCGCCGTGCAATTGCATGGCGAAGTGGGTTCGTTCGACTTGCTGCATGCCCTGCGCGAAAGCCGCCGTGCGGTGCGCCCGCTGTCGTTGTACGTGCACGTGCCGTTCTGCGCCAACATCTGCTACTACTGCGCCTGCAACAAAGTCATCACCAAAGACCGCGCCCGCGCCGCGCCCTACCTGCAGCGCCTGGAGCAGGAGATCCAGCTGATCGCCTGTCACCTCGACCCCAAGCAACGGGTCGAACAACTGCATTTCGGCGGTGGCACCCCCACTTTTCTCAGCCATGTGGAACTGCGCCAGCTGATGACCTGCCTGCGCCAGCATTTCAACCTGCTGGATGACGATTCGGGTGACTACGGCATCGAGCTCGACCCGCGCGAGGCCGACTGGTCGACCATGGGCCTGTTGCGCGAGCTGGGCTTCAACCGTGTCAGCCTCGGCGTGCAGGACCTGGACCCGGCCGTGCAGCGAGCGATCAACCGCCTGCAGAGCCTGGAGCAGACCCGCGCTCTGGTGGAAGCCGCACGCACCCTGCAATTCCGCTCGGTGAACCTCGACCTGATCTACGGCCTGCCACGCCAGAGCCCGGAAGGTTTCGCCCGCACCGTCGAGGAGGTGATTCGCCTGCAGCCGGACCGCCTGTCGGTGTTCAACTATGCGCACCTGCCCGAACGCTTCATGCCCCAGCGACGCATCGACGCCGCCGAGCTGCCAGCCCCGGCCGCCAAGCTGGAAATGCTGCACAACACCATCGAGCAACTCACCGCCGCCGGCTATCGCTATATCGGCATGGACCACTTCGCCCTGCCCGACGATGAACTGGCCATCGCCCAGGAGGAAGGTACCCTGCAACGCAACTTCCAGGGCTACACCACCCACGGTCATTGCGACCTCGTGGGGCTGGGGGTTTCGGCCATCAGTCAGATCGGCGATCTCTACTGCCAGAACAGCAGCGACCTGAACACCTACCAGGACACCCTCTCCAGCGCCCAACTGGCGACCCAGCGTGGCCTGCTGTGCAATCAGGATGACCGTGTGCGCAGGGCCGTGATCCAGCAACTGATCTGTCATTTCGAACTGGACTTCGAGCAGATCGAGCAGGCTTTCACCCTGGACTTTCGTGGTTACTTCAAAGGGCTCTGGCCGCAACTGCAGGCCATGCAGCGCGACGGCCTGGTCACTCTCGACAGCCGCGGTATCAAGGTGCTGCCGGCAGGTCGGCTGCTGGTGCGCTCGGTCTGCATGGTGTTCGATGCCTACCTGGACCTGCACAATCGCCAACGTTTTTCCCGGGTCATCTAGTCGTTTTTCCGAGACGTTACACCGCATGGACAGTCCGCCTTGTCAGGCACACCATGGATTGGTAGAAGGCGCCCGAAGTCATCCACGCAGGGCGTCGCCAAGCCGCACCAAAAAAGTGCAGGCTGGCCTCTAGTCCAGCTGTAGGTTACCCTTACAGCTTATGTGTGCTTTATCACAAGGATCGAAAGAAATGTCCGAGCCAGTCAAACTGCGCCCTCACAGCCAGGCCCATTGCAAGGATTGCAGCCTGGCCCCTCTGTGCCTGCCCCTGTCGCTCAATCTCGAGGACATGGACGCACTGGATGAAATCGTCAAGCGCGGCCGCCCACTGAAGAAGGGCGAGTTCCTGTTCCGCCAGGGTGACAATTTCGGCTCGGTCTACGCTGTACGCTCCGGCGCCCTCAAGACCTTCAGCCTCAGCGATGCCGGCGAAGAGCAGATCACCGGCTTCCACCTGCCCAGCGAACTGGTCGGGCTATCGGGCATGGACACCGAAGCCTATCCGGTCTCGGCCCAGGCCCAGGAAACCACGTCGGTCTGCGAAATCCCCTTCGAACGCCTCGATGAGCTCTCGGTGCAACTGCCGCAACTGCGCCGCCAACTGATGCGGGTGATGAGTCGCGAGATCCGCGACGACCAGCAGATGATGCTGCTGCTGTCGAAAAAGACCGCCGACGAGCGAATCGCCACCTTCCTGGTCAACCTCTCGGCACGCTTCCGCGCCCGCGGTTATTCGGCCAACCAGTTCCGCCTGAGCATGTCGCGCAACGAGATCGGCAACTACCTGGGCCTGGCGGTGGAAACCGTGTCGCGCGTGTTCACCCGCTTCCAGCAGAACGGCCTGCTCAAGGCCGAAGGCAAGGAAGTGCATATCCTCGACCCGATCCAGCTGTGCGCGCTGGCCGGTGGTGCGATGGAGGTCTGATCGCTATCACGGCAGGGTATACTGACGCCACGTTTTTCCAGGATACCCGCCCCATGCACAGCGACACCTTCGACCTCAAAGCCCTGATCCGCCCGGTAGTGGACTTCCCCAAGCCGGGCGTGATCTTTCGTGACATCACTCCGCTGTTCCAGTCGCCACGCGGGCTGCGCTATGTCGCCGACCAGTTCATCGAGCGCTATGTCGAGGCCGAGTTCAGCCACATCGGTGCCATGGATGCACGGGGTTTTCTGATCGGCTCGATCATCGCCCACCAACTGAACAAGCCGCTGATCCTGTTCCGCAAGCAGGGCAAACTGCCGGCCGACGTACTCTCGGAGCCCTACCAGACCGAATACGGCGAAGCCTTCCTGGAAGTGCATGCCGACAGCCTGTGCGACGGCGATTCGGTGCTGATCTTCGATGACCTGATCGCCACCGGCGGCACCCTGCTGGCGGCCGCCAACCTGGTGCGCCGTACCGGTGCCAAGGTATTCGAAGCTGCAGCGATCATCGACCTGCCCGAACTCGAAGGCTCGCGCCGCCTGCAAGCCGCCGGGGTGCCGACTTTCTGCCTGACCGAGTTTTCGCTGTCCGAATACTGATCAGCGACCGGGCCGAACCCGAGTCCTCGGGTTCAGCCCTGCCGTTGGAAGACCAGCGCCTTCAACCCGCCTTGTGGGTCGGCATCGGGAAACTCCGGTGGATTCTCGAGACGCTGGACAAACGCCAGCTGCGGCGCCTGCTGCGCCATGCCGTCGATGAGAAATTCCGGGCCGATCGCCGGATCGTTCACGCAGGCCAGCACTGTCCCGCCCTCACTCAGCAGTTCGGGTAAACGACGCAGGATCTTGGCGTAGTCCTGGGTGAGCACGAAGCTGCCACGCTGGAAGGTCGGCGGGTCGATGATGATCAGGTCGTACGGGCCGTACTTGCGCACCTTGCCCCACGACTTGAACAGCTCATGCCCGAGATAAGCGACGCATGACGCATCATGGCCATTGAGGCGGTGGTTCTCGCGCCCACGCGACAGCGCCGACTTGGCCATGTCCAGGTTCACCACCTGCTGTGCGCCACCGGCGATGGCCGCCACAGAGAACCCGCAGGTGTAGGCGAAGAGATTCAGCACCCGCTTGCCCGCCGCCTGCTCCCGCACCCAGCGGCGACCGTAGCGCATGTCCAGGAACAATCCGTTGTTCTGGCGAACGCCCAGATCCAGCAGGTACTTCAAGCCGTCCTCGATCACCTCGCGCTGCTGGCAGGGCTCGCCGAGCAGCCACTGACCAGGGCTGTCGGGCAGGTAGCGGTGCTGCAGCAGGATCGCCTGGCCGCTCCATTGCGGGCGCTCGGCGAGGGCACGCAGCATCGCCTCGAGCTCGGCCAACTGGCCATCGGGCGGCTCGCGGAACAGCGCGACCGACAGCACCCCGTCGAGCCAGTCGACGGTGATCTGCTCCAGGCCCGGCCAGCAACGGCCACGCCCATGGAACAGACGACGGGTTTCGACAGGCGCGGGGTCGAGGGCGGTGAGCAGGTGCTGCTCCAGAGTGTGGATCGGGGAGGTCATGGCGGGCCGCATAGCGAAAAACCGCCATTCTACCTGCTTTGTGAGGCCGAGGCCGCCCTGCGCGACCTGAACCACCAGCCCTGCTGCATCCCTGCCGCCGCCAGCAGGATCAGCGCCACGCCCAGCCACTGCAGCGGTGCCAAGCGATGACCGAAGGCTACCCAGTCCACCAGGATCGCGGCAATCGGATAGATGAACGACAGGGCGCCGGTCAGCGCCGTGGGTAGGCGTTGGATGGCGCTGTACAACAGCACGTACATCAACCCGGTATGCACCACCCCCAGTGTCACCAGACTACCCAGCGCAGCAGGCGCTGCCGGCAGCCCGCCGAACCCGACCCAAGGGGCCAGCAGCAGTGCGCCGGTACTTACCTGGATCAAGGCAATCAGGTGCGGCGGGGTCCCGCTCAAGCGCTTGATGATCAATGCCGCCACGGCATAGAGCAGCGCCGCCCCCAATGCCAGGCCGATACCCAGCAGGTACTCATCGCCGCCCTGCCCTTGCCCGTGAGCGCTGACGATCGCCAGCATGCCGAGGAAGGCCAGTGTCAGCCAGGTCAGCTTGGCTGCGGTAATCCGCTCGCCAAGAAACACCGCCGCCAGGCCCACCAGCAGGAACGGCTGGACGTTGTACACGGCCGTGCCGATGGCGATCGAGGCGCGCGAATAAGAGGCGAACAGCAACAACCAGTTGCCGACGATGGCGACCCCGCTGAGCACCGCCAACAGGAAGGTGGTGCGGCTCAGGATACCCGGCTTGAGGAAGCCCATGACCGCACAAATCAGCAGCAAGGTGCCAGCGCCCAGAACGCAGCGCCAGAACACCACGTCCAGCACCGGCTGCCCGGACACCAGCACGAACCAGCCAATGGTTCCGGAAATCAGCATGGCGGCGACCATTTCCAGCGAGCCGCGACGAATCGAACTGTCCATCTCATGCCTCCTGTCGAAGATGGCAACAGTATGCTGGCGCAGACATGGGCACTCCAGCGGATAAACAAGGCCAGAATCACCAATCGCCTTTACTATCAAGGCAGATTTGCACTTTTACCTGACGAGGCAAGTATGACCGACGATATCGACCAACTGCTGATCAATGCCCTGATGGAGGATTCGCGCCGCTCGCTCAAGGCCCTGGCGCAGATCAGCGGCCTCTCCGCCCCCAGCGTCAGCGAGCGGCTGCGCCGCCTGGAGGAACGCGGCGTGCTTCGCGGCTACACCGTGGAAATCGACCCACGCTGTTTCGGTTACCAGTTACAGGCCATCGTGCGAATCCGGCCGCTGCCGGGGCAATTGCAGGAAGTCGAGCGGCAGATCGTCGCCATTCCCGAGTTCACCGAATGCGACAAGGTTACCGGCGAGGACTGCTTCATCGCCCGCCTGCATGTGCGCTCGATGGAACAGCTGGACACCCTGCTTGACCGGCTCAACACCCTGGCCGAGACCAACACCGCGATCATCAAGAAGACACCGGTCAAGCGGCGCCTGCCGCCGATGGCATGACCCAAGACTTGTACACAAGAATGTCACCTAGAGTGCCATTTTTGTGTGCACTGGTTACGGACATGCCCCAACACGTTACACCGGAAAGCCGATAAAAATTGACTCTAAAATCAACTAATAAGTGAATGTAAAATAAATGCTGATCAAATGGTCAGTTTATAGTTCTTTATTTTCATAAAGTTATTAAACAAAAGGTCAAAGTCAAAGTAATAGCAACTCATAAACTGTGCCCTCTCTGGCATGGAACTGGCTTAAGTGAACTTGTGTTTTGTATACAACTTAAACAAAACATAAATACACAAGAACACGCAGCGCCTGCCCCGCAGGCCGCTAGCGCCCAGAACCCAGTGATGCCAATGCTGCACAGACGAGAAGGCGAGCCCGTGCGCAAGCCCGCCTCATCGCAGTCCTAGCGCATCAGGAGCCGCCGGAATGAGTAGCAGTCTCGACCTTGCCCCTGAACTTTCCGTTGCCAGCACCAGCCCCACCGCCACCACGCTGGAAAACCCCGCCGGACCGTACGAGCTGAGCCCACGCCTGCACAATCGTGATCTTGCGCCCACCCGTATCGAGGGGCGGCGCTGGGGTGGCTACAGCATCTTCGCGCTGTGGACCAACGATGTGCACAACATCGCCAACTACTCTTTCGCCATGGGGCTGTTCGCCCTGGGCCTTGGCGGCTGGCAGATTCTGGTCTCTCTGGCGATCGGTGCCGCGCTTGTCTACTTCTTCATGAACCTCTCCGGCTACATGGGCCAGAAGACCGGCGTACCGTTCCCGGTCATGAGCCGCATCGCCTTCGGTATCCATGGCGCGCAGATTCCCGCGCTGATCCGCGCGGTGATCGCCATCGCCTGGTTCGGTATCCAGACCTACCTGGCCTCGGTGGTACTGCGCGTGCTGCTCACCGCCGTGTGGCCACAGGTAGCCGCCTATGACCACGACAGCATTCTCGGATTGTCGAGCCTGGGCTGGGTATGCTTCGTGGCGATCTGGATCGTGCAGTTGGTGATCCTCGCCTACGGCATGGAGATGGTGCGCCGTTACGAAGGTTTCGCCGGGCCGGTGATCCTGCTGACCGTGGCGAGCCTGGCCGCCTGGATGTTCTTCAAGAACGATGCGCGCATCGCCTGGTCGGTGGCCGATCCGCTGACCGGCTACGAGATGTGGCGCAACATCTTTGCCGGCGGCGCGCTCTGGCTGGCAATCTACGGCACCCTGGTGCTCAACTTCTGCGACTTCGCCCGGTCCTCGCCATGCCGCAGGACCATCCGCGTCGGCAATTTCTGGGGCCTGCCAGTGAACATCCTGGTGTTTGCGGTGATCACCGTGGTGCTGTGCGGCGCACAGTTCCAGATCAACGGGCAGGTGATCGACAGCCCGACCCAGATCGTCGCTACCATCCCCAAGACCCTGTTCCTGGTCCTGGGCTGCATGGCCTTCCTGATCGTCACCGTTGCGGTGAACATCATGGCCAACTTCGTCGCGCCAGCCTTCGTGCTCAGCAACCTGGCACCACGCCACCTGAACTTCCGCCGCGCCGGGCTGATCAGTGCCACCGTGGCGGTGCTGATCCTGCCGTGGAACCTGTACAACAGCCCGCTGGTGATCGTGTACTTCCTGTCCGGCCTGGGCGCCCTGCTTGGCCCGCTGTACGGGGTGATCATGTCCGACTACTGGCTGTTGCGCAAAGGCCGGGTCAACGTGCCAGAGCTGTACAGCGAGAACCCGACCGGCGCTTATCACTACTCGCGTGGCGTCAACCTGCGGGCGCTCGCTGCGTTCATTCCATCGGCCCTCCTGGCGATCGTGCTGGCGCTGGTACCGCACTTCCACAGCGTCGCGCCATTCTCCTGGCTGATCGGCGCAGGTACCGCGGCCGCGCTCTACCTGCTCATCGCACCGCGCAATCGCCAATACCTCGACGTCAGCGGCGAAGCCATCGCCGTCGACCACAGCAGCCATTGATCAAGGGAAGTTCGTTCATGCGTATTCTGATCGCCAACGTCAACACCACCGAAGCCATTACCGAGGCCATCGCCGAACAGGCACGCAGCGTTGCAGCGTCCGGTACCGAGATCGTCGGGCTGACGCCCTGGTTCGGCGCGGAGTCGGTGGAGGGAAATTTCGAGAGCTATCTGGCCGCCATCGCCGTGATGGACCGGGTGCTGGCCTACGACCAGCCCTACGACGCCGTGATCCAGGCCGGCTACGGCGAGCACGGACGCGAAGGTTTGCAGGAGCTGCTCAATGTACCGGTGGTGGACATCACCGATGCCGCCGCCAGCACCGCGATGTACCTGGGCCATGCCTACTCGGTGGTCACCACGCTGGACCGCACCGTGCCACTGATCGAGGATCGCCTGAAGCTGTCCGGACTGTATGACCGCTGCGCCTCGGTGCGGGCGAGCGGCCTGGCCGTACTGGAACTGGAGGCTGATCCACAGCGCGCCGTGGAGGCCATCGTCGAACAGGCCGAACGTGCCGTGCGTGATGACAAGGCCGAGGTGATCTGCCTGGGCTGCGGCGGCATGGCCGGGCTCGACGAACAGATTCGCCAGCGTACCGGCGTGCCGGTGGTTGATGGCGTGAGTGCGGCGGTGACCATCGCCGAATCGCTGGTGCGATTGGGGTTGAGCACGTCGAAAGTGCGCACCTATGCGACGCCACGGGTGAAGAAGGTGGTGGGCTGGCCGATGCGGTTGGGGCGATAAATTCAGCTCGAGGCCGCCGTATCGTCATCCTGAAGGCGCGGCGGCCTTGTCACAAGCTGACCCACTCTCCCAGTGATGCTTACGACTTGTCGACATGCCGGTTGCTGCGCAGCATGAGAAAAATGCCGATGGATACAGCGGACGACTTCCACATGATTATTTCGTGACCGAAAACTCTCCACATTTCGGTCCATAAAGAGCTGGTCAAGCCCCCCGCTAGAAGGGCCAGCCCTACCCATCCGCGCCAGGGTGATACGGTCCAGCGATCCAGTGTCCACCAGATGATCATGATCAAAATCGGCTGCAGCAGATCATCGAACGACATGTTCAACCCCAGCTTTCAGTAACAGGGAAGTAGAACTGCGTTGCGGACCAATACCGCCCTGGACCTTGGCCTCGACTGGTACCAAGACATCACCCGCGTGAAACGTTGGCAGACGATTGGAGACAAAAGCGAATGTGCCCATCTTTGCCGCACCAACTACCAACGCCGGGGCGAACGTCCCGGTGACTGCAGCCCCCCCTGCCGACACCAGAGCAGCGACTGTCCAGCGCTGTGAGTTCAGAGCATCCCCCTGCTCGCGCGTCAACGGCAATGAAACCGCCACCACCATTACGCAGGGCAACTGCCCGGCCTGCATCCGCTCGTACAGTTCCTTCACCTTGCCGACCACGCGATACTGATGTCGGCCCGCTGTTGGAATATGCAGCGTATTGAGCCAGCAGCAGTTATCGGCCCTCACGGTGAACTCGATGACGTCGAAGGTCACGCCGCGATGACCGATGAACCGATAAGACCGATCGATTTCCATGCAACTCCGCATTCCTCACGCCCGGAATCGGATTTCCGGAAACCCGTGAACAGTGCCCTGTCGTCACTTGGAAATAAGTCAGTCTGGACACCCCGACCGAGTCAGAAACGTCTGAATCAGGTCGGGCAAACCTCGGACCCACCATCGAGTTCCTGACGCACGTTGCGGCTGAGCATGGTGGCCTTGCCGTCATGCCAGGTCAGGGTGATCACGTACAGAGTGTCGAAATCATCGCCGTCCCAGTCCGAGGTGATGACGCGCTTCTCGCCCAGGGCCTTGCCAGCCACGGCGTTGATCAGGTCTGGCAGGTAGCCGTGCGACCAGGCGGTATAGACCGTGGCGTTGCGGTACTTGGCGCGCAGCAGTTCTTCGGCGAGGTCGTCGTAGTCGTTGGCGCCGAAGTCGATATTGACCGGCAGCCCGAGGCGGATGGCGCTGGGGCTGATGGTCATGAGCGGACGGATGTAGCTGTAGCGTTTATCCTCGCTGCCCTCCTCGACATGTCGGCCGGGGTCGGCGGCGAACACGTAGTCGGCAGCGCCGAAACGCTCAGGCAGCAACGTGGCCAGGTCGATGGCGCGGTTGAGGCCCTGGCAGTTCAGTTGCCCCAGCCCCTCGCCGGGCTTTTCGGCGTGGCGCAGGAACACCAGCGTCTGGGTTCCATCACCGTGCTGGTCGCGACTTTGCACCACATCGAGGGTCAGCGGTATCAGCACCGCGGCGAGGGTGAGACCGAGAAACAGGTGACGGCGTCGCAGGTATTGCATCCACTTCATGGCAGGGCTCGTTCGGCTAAGGACGGGGAGCATCCTTGCTTGTGCACCATCCTTGCCGGCGGCGGTGCAAGGCACCGGCCGCCTGATGGGCTCTTCCATGCTGGCCCTCCCTGGCAGCAGCCATGTTGGACCATCGATGTTGCCGAATTACGTCACCCTTGCAACAACTGGACATCAATCATCCCGCGTCAGCACCTCGAGCAACTCGATCTCGAAGGTCAGGTCCGAGTTCGGCGGGATGCTGCCGACCGAGCGCTCGCCATAGCCCAGGTGCGCGGGTACCTGCAGCCTGCGCTTGCCGCCCACGCGCATGCCCATCAGGCCCTGGTCCCAGCCCTTGATCACCCGGCCGGTACCGATCACGCACTGGAAGGGCTTCCCGCGCGACCAGGACGAGTCGAACTCGCTGCCGTCGGCCAGCCAGCCGGTGTACTGGGTGGTGATCAGGGCGCCTTTGACCACGGCCTTGCCGTCGCCTTCCTGGATCTCGGTGATGTGCAGTTCCTGAGTCACGATCATTTCCTTGCGGCAGATTTCGAGGCCGCCCTTTTCTCAGGAATGCACGGATTTGGCAAGTCCGGGGGCGACGTCGTGCTGGCGCATCGACCACAGCACGCCACCGATCACCAGCACGATGGCTGCTGCCTCCAGCAAGGTTGGGCCAGACTGGCGCCAGAGGAAGGCATACAGCAGGCCGAACAGCGTCTCGAACACGATCAGTTGCCCGCTCAAGGTCAGTGGCAGACGCTTGGAGGCGGCATTCCACAAGGCCATGGCCAACCAGGAGCCGAGCACGGCGCAACCCAGCGCGGCAACCCAGAACAACCACCAGCGTTCGACACTGGCCTGCGCCTGCAATTGCTGCGGGAACCACAGGGCCAGAATGGCCAGCAGCACCAGGCTGACAAGACCGGTAACCGCGCCACACAGCACCGACCACTGGTGGCTGTCGAAACGTGCGCACTGCTTGAGGTAGCGGCTGTTCTCCCCGGCGTACCAGGTCCAGCAGGCCAGGGCGACCAGCGCATAGACCAAGCCCATGAACTTGTCGCCAGCATCGCCTGCTGCGAAGGCGAATGTCTCGAGGTTGATGCACGACATGCCGAGCAGGATCAGCATCAGCGGGCCGATCAGGCGCGACAGCGGCACCGCCCCGCTGTCGTTGCGGCCATAGAGAGTAATGGTCAGCGGCAGCACACCGACGATCAACGAGGCGGGGGCCACGCCCAGGCGCTGGATCGCCGCCACCAGGCAGATGAAGTACAGCAGGTTGCCGATCACCGACAGGCGCAACAGCATCCACAGGTCGCCCACCGTCAGGCGCCGCAACTGGCGGGCCATGGGCAGTGCCAGCAGCACCGAGATCAAGCCGACCATCACATAGCGCACGGTGCTGAGCAACACCGGATTGAACTCTGGCAGCACCTCCGGAACCATCAGTACCAACCCCCACATTGCGCCAGCCGTGCCGGCATACATCACCCCGCGTTTCACCTTGTCTCTCCTGTTGGTGGATGCGCGCAGGCTACCGGTTGCACGCTTGACCGACAAAAGATGAATGGGCATGCAGCCATTCCCTGGAGGAATGGCTTTCAGCTGAGTATGCTGACGCTCTGTAATTCCAGCAGGCGCCACCACCATGAGCCGCTACAGCCGTCACCTTCCGCCCCTCGACACGTTGATCGCCTTCGAAGCCGTGGCACGCACCGGCAGCTTCACCCGTGCAGCGGGCGAGCTGTACCTGACGCAAAGCGCGGTGAGCAAGCAGATCCGTCTGCTCGAGGATCATCTCGGCGCACAGCTGTTCGAGCGACGCGCCCGAGGCATCGTCCTGACCACCGCGGGCACGCAGTTCCACGGTTTCGTCGAGCCGATGCTCGACAAACTGTTGGCCCACGTACAGCGGCTCAAGAGCGGGCACGGCGATCGACACGTCAGTGTCATCTGCACCCACGCCGTCGCCCAGTACTGGCTGTTCCCGCGCCTGCTGCGGTTCAACGAGCAGCATCCAGAACTGACGGTGAATATCCACGCCAGCAACGACATCAACGAGAGCCTGATCGCCGACTACGACCTCGGTATTCTCTATGGGCATGGCCGCTGGGCCTCGTTGCAGGCCGGCAAGCTGTTCGACGAGGTGATCTTCCCGATCGCCAGTACCGCACGCGCGCTGCCCACCATCGACAACGTTGCGCAGTTGCAGGGGCTACCGCTGATTCAGCTGGATGCCTCGGCCTGGAACTGCCTGGACTGGCATGACTGGTTCAGCCATTTCGGCTTGCGCTACCAGCCGCCGGCCGATGCGCTGACCTTCAATCAGGTCAATCTGGTGTTCGATGCCGTGCTGCAGGGCATGGGGGTGGGCTTGGGCTGGGAAGCCATGGCTCGCGAACGCATAAAAAGCGGGCTGATCCGACCGGTGTCGGACTTCGTGGTCCGCACCGGCCAGGCCGACTACCTCGTGCACGACCGACAGAACCCGCCCTCGTCCGCCGCCGAGGTGTTCGCCGAATGGCTGCTGGAGCAGGCCTAGCTGAACAGCTGCATGACCTGCTCGCCGGTGAGGTCCTGGGTCTGATTGGAGAAGCAGTACCAGCTCGGGCGCTCGTCGACGTAGATCTGCATCGTGAACTGCCAGTCATCGCCTTTGAGCAGGCCGACCGGCAAGGCGTATTCGTTCTTGGCGATCAACCGGTAGTAGAGGTGAGTGCCACACTGCCCGCAAAAGCCCCGCTCGGCCCAGTCGGAGGAGCGGAAGACGCTGGGAACAGCGCCTTCGAAACTGGGCGGCTGGGTGCAGTGCACGGCCAACATCGGGCCCCCGGCCCAGGTGCGGCACATGCTGCAGTGGCAAGCGTTGACTTCGAGGTTTTCGACCGTGGCAGTCAGGCGGGTGGCGCCGCAGAGGCAGGCGCCGTGCTTGGTATGAGACATGGGATGGGCTCCTGGCGGGTGGGGAAGCTGCAAAGTATAGCGGTACCGCTACAGACCTCTTTGCGGGCAAGTCGCAGCGGCGAACCGCCGCTCCCACAAGAGACCCGCAAGCCACCCTCGCCAGTCAGATGAACACTGTCCCTCGCATATACAGCGCCCCACGCCCACTGATGATCACCCGGCCGTTACCCGGCACCTCGCACTGCAACTGCCCCTTGCGCACCCCGCCCTGCTCGCAGCTGAGGCTGCGCTTGCCGAGGCGCTCGGACCAGTAAGGCGCCAGCGAGGTGTGTGCCGAGCCGGTCACCGGATCTTCGTTGATCCCCACGCGAGGGCCGAACCAGCGGGTGACAAAGTCGAAGCCGCGCCCCGGCGCAGTCACGGCAATGCCACGCACATCGAAGGCCGACAGCGCGACGAAATCGGGCTTGAGTGGATCGATCAACGCAGCATCATCGATCACCACCACGAAGTCATCCGAGCGGTACAGCGCGCGGGCGCTCGGCAGGCCGAGGGCCTCGAGCAGGCCATCGGGGATGTCCACCGCCACAGGTTGCTTGGCCGGGAAGTCCATGGCCAGCAAGCCATCTGCACCGCGACTGACGCGCAGCTCACCGCTGCGGGTATTGAAGCGCAACACCTCGGCCTGCTCATGCAACTGCTCGAACAACACCCAGGCCGAAGCCAGGGTGGCGTGGCCGCACAAATCGACCTCCACGGCCGGGGTGAACCAGCGCAGGTCGAAGCCTTCGCCGTTACGCACGAAGTAGGCCGTCTCGGACAGGTTGTTCTCTTCGGCGACGCGCTGCAGCACATCGTCCGGCAGCCAGCTGTCCAGCGGAATCACCGCCGCTGGGTTACCGCCAAACGGTTCGGCCGAAAAAGCATCGACCTGGAAGATCTCAAGTTGCATGCACACACTCCTTGTCAGGCGGGATCGAAAGCTGGGGCTACAACAGTACTGGCGTGAGCACCGGCTCGCCAGCGAAGAATGCCTGGAGATTGCGCAGCACCAGGGTCACGGTGTCGCGCGCCGCTTCCGGCGACTGGCCGGCGACATGCGGGGTCAGCACGGTATTGCCCAACACCTTGAGTGCCTCGGGCACGGCAGGCTCGTCATCGAAGACATCCAATGCTGCGCCAGCGATGACGCCTGCCTGCAATGCCTGCACGAGCGCCTGGGTATCGACCACGCTCGCGCGGGCGATATTGACCAGATACCCCTCGCCCCCCAGCGCCTCGAGCACCGGGGCATCGACCAGATGCAGGGTACCGGCACCACCCGGGGTGGCGATCACCAGGATGTCCACGGCCTGGGCCAGTTGCAACGGGCTTTCGTACCAGGTGTAGGGCACATCACCACGCGGCGTACGACTGTGGTAGCTGACGCTCATGTCGAAGCCCTGGGCTGCACGCTTGGCGATGGCCTGGCCGATGGCGCCAAGGCCGATGATGCCAAGGCGCTTGCCGCTCACCGATGGGCTGATGACCCGGTTCCATTCACCGCGCCGGGTGCTGGCATCGGCCCGGGGAATGTCGCGCAACATTGCCAGCAACAGGGCCATGGCGTGATCGGCGACCGGACCTGCGTTGGCGCCAGCACCGTTGGTGACGGTGATGCCACGGGCCTTGGCGGCGGCCAGGTCGACCTGCTCATAGCCTGCGCCGATCACGCAGATGATTTCGAGTTTGGGCAGTGCCTGGATTTCAGCACCGGTCAGGCCCAGCGGGCCACGGGTGAGGACAGCATCGATCTGCTCGGCATGCTCGGCGATGGCTTGCGCTCGCCGTTGCGGGGATGGGGCACGAATCAGGCGGTAACCCGCCTGCTCCAGCAGCGGCAGGTAATCATCGACGGTTTCCACCAGTACCAGGACTGTTTTGCTCATGCCACCCTCCGGTTCGATTCAGAGGGGGATTATGCCAGTTCGGCGGGAGACTGCGAGGGCCTCTATCGCGGGGGCGAGCCCACGACAGGGACGTGAAGGATACTTACTGCGCGAAGGCCCTGCCCAACCCGCCCGGCACACCGCTGCTGTCGGTTTCCTGCCAGGGGCCATTGGGGCTCAGCGACCAGCTCCAGCCCTTGTCATAACGGTAGTAGGTGCGCTGACGATAGAAGGTGTTGGGCTGCTTCTCCAGCACATAGACGCCAAGCTTCGGGTCCCAGTGGCTGGCACCGCCTGGCGGGGGCGCGAAGCTCGCGGAGGTGCGTGGCATCGGCTTGGGAATACCGGACGGCGCGCCAGGCTGCGGTGCGGGCTGTCCGCCCGGTAGCGGCTTGACCACCGGCCCCTGGTGCGGTGGTGGCGTGGTCTCGATCGGTGGCAGCGACTCGCGCTCGCCTGGCTGGTGCACCGTACAGGCAGAAAGCCCCAGGGCCAGGGTGATCAGGGTCAGGCGTACGCTGCGGTTCATGGCGGCAATCTCTTATCGGTCGGGACGGTCGATGGTCAGGTGCTGGGTTGGCTGGCCGCGGGTAGCCAGCGGCGCGCTCTGGCCGATCCACTCGCCCTGGGTCGGCTGGCCGGCACGCGATACGCGCGCAACCAGTTGGACTTCAGCGAAGTCCGACAGTTTCATCTGCGGCATCATCGCGTCGGCATCCGACAGCTGCACTTCGATCGGCAACTGCGCCACAGTCACCCGCTTGGCCGCCAGCGGCATCGGCGGGCCGTTGCTGGCGCGGGCGAAGATGAACACGGTGTCGTCCGGCTTGACCTTGTCCTTGAGCGCTGCGGCCAGCTCGACACGCACGGTCAGGCTCGCCGCCTGCACCGGTTTGCCGCCATCGGCCTTGAGCTTGTCGGCGGCACGGTCGATACCGCCCTGCAGGGCGGCGCGCGAGGCATCGCCTTCAGGCAGTTGCGCCAGCAGGCGCTGCCAGTAATCGATCGCTTCCTGATAGTGCTCGCCCTCGAAGGCAGCGATGCCGCGCAGCCCCAGGCTGGTAACCTCGTTCGGGTCGGCCTTGAGTGCTTCGTCGGTCAGGCTCTGCAGTTGCGCACTCCACTGCTTGTCGGCAGCGAAGTACTGCGCCTGGGCCCACTGCCCGAGCAGCTCGGGTTCACGACCGGCCAGGGCGACCGCACGCTCGAAGGCCTTGGCGGCATCGGCAGGACGCTGGTCGGCCATGTAGGCGCGGCCGAGGAAATACAGGCCCTCGGCAGAGTCCGGCTGAGCCTGCACGGCACGCTCCAGGCGCGTGGTCATCTCCTGCATGGTTTTCGGCGCATCGGCGAACTCACGGGTCAGCTCGACCTTGTCGGCGGCGCCGAAATGCAGGTACAACCCCAGCGCCATTACCGGCACCAGCACGGCAGCCACCAGCGGCAGGGTCTTGCCCAGATGCCCCTGACGCGGCGCCTCGCTACCTTCGGTATCGGACAGCAGTTCACGGGCCGCCTCGTCGCGGCCCTTGGCCAGTTGCCCGGCGTCGAGCACCCCGGCCTCCTGCTGCGCAGTCAACTCAGCGACCCGCTCCTGATACAAGGCCACGTTGAGCGCGGTGCGGTCTTCTTCGGCCTGCTGCTGGCGGCGGCCACGCAGGATCGGGATCAGCAGGAAAGCCAGGGCGGCGAGCAACAGCAGGCCCGCACTCAGCCAGAATTCAGTCATGGGTCTGTTCTTTATCCAGCAGTTTGGCGAGACGTTCGCGTTCGTCCACGGAGAGTTCGGAGTTGCCCTGCGCCACCGGGCTGCGACGCCGACGGACGATCACCGCCAGCACCACGAAGCCGCCAGCCAGCAACACGCCAGGGCCGAACCAGAGCAACCAGGTACGCGCCGTCAGCGCTGGCTTGTAGCGTACGAAGTCGCCGTAGCGATCGACCATGAAGTCGATGATCTGCTGGTTGCTCTGGTTTTCGCCGAGCATGCGGAAGATCTCCCGGCGCAGGTCGGCAGCGATCGGTGCGTTGGAGTCGGCGATGTCCTGGTTCTGGCACTTGGGGCAGCGCAGTTCCTTGGTCAGTTGCTGGTAGCGCTCGCGCTCGGCATCGTCGCGGAACTGATAGGTATCGATGGCCGCCCTGGCCATGCCGGCCAGGCTCAAGCCAAGTACGGCGGCGGCAAGCCAGCGCTTCATGGCCGCTCCTCATCGACCAGCTCCCGGTACAACGGCGCCAGTTGCTCGCGCCAGACCGTGGCATCGACCACACCGACATGCTTGTAGCGGATGATGCCCTTGGCATCGATGAGGAAGGTTTCCGGCGCGCCGTACACGCCAAGGTCCAGGCCCAGGGTGCCCTGCTCGTCGCGGATGTCGAGCTGGTAAGGGTTGTGGAACTCGGCCAGCCATTTGAGCGCGGCGGCGTTGTCGTCCTTGTAGTTGATGCCGTGGATCACCACGCCTTGCTCGGCCAGTTGGTTCAAATAAGGGTGCTCGACCTTGCACGATGGGCACCAGGTGCCCCAGACGTTGACCAGCGCCGGTCGCCCCTGCAGGTCGGCCTGGGTCAGGGTCCGGTCGCCCTGCACGCTCTGCAGCGAGAATACCGGGAATGGCTTGCCGATCATCGCCGACGGCAGTTCGTCGGGCTTGAGGAACAGCCCCTTGTACAGAAACACGGCCATCAGCAGGAACACCGCCAATGGCACTACCATGATCCAACGCTTCATGCCGTCGCTCCAGACAGGCCCAATGTATCGCGCACCCGCGCCGTGACCTTGACCCGATAACGCCGATCGAGCGCTGCAAGCAGCCCGCCCAATGCGGTCAGCAAGCCGCCCAGCCAGATCCAGCGCACATAGGGCTTGATGTGTACCCGTACCGCCCAGGCACCGCTCTCCAGTGGCTCGCCCAGGGCGACATAGAGGTCGCGGGTAAAGCCGGCATCGATACCGGCCTCGGTCATCATCGATTGCTGCACGGTGTACAGGCGTTTTTCCGGGTGCAGCACGGTCACTTCACGCCCCTCGCGCGACACACGGATGGTGCCCCTGTCGGAGATGAAGTTCGGCCCCTCGAAGTGCTTGGCCCCCTCGAACAGGAAGTGATAACCGCCCAGTTCGACGCTTTCGCCCGGCGCCATGCGCAGGTCGCGCTCGGCGCTGTTGTTGCTCGACAGCACCACGCCCAGGGCACACACCACCAACCCCAGGTGCGCCAGGTGCATCCCCCAGTAGCTGCGATGCAGGCCGCGCAGCCCCTTGAGCAGGCCCTTGTGACGGGTTTTGTCGAGAATATCGCGCACCCCGCCGAGCACCACCCAGGCGGCCAGGGCGAAGACGCTGAGCGCCGGC
Source organism: Pseudomonas sp. MNR3A (assembly GCF_009650575.1). Lineage (NCBI taxonomy): Bacteria > Pseudomonadati > Pseudomonadota > Gammaproteobacteria > Pseudomonadales > Pseudomonadaceae > Pseudomonas > Pseudomonas sp. MNR3A. The sequence goes on from NZ_VZZS01000030.1 coordinate 106,336, forward strand.
CAGTCGAAGTCGTCGACGATCAGCCCGGCGACCGGCGCCAGGATCGCGCTGCCGATCAGCACCGGCGTCAGCATGCCGAACAGCCATTTGCCAGGCGTATCCTTCCAGCGCACCAGCACACCGATCGCCAGCACTACCATCAGCAGCGCCATCAACGGCAGGAACAACGCATCGAAGTAAGGTGGGCCGACCGACAGCTTGGCGCCGGTCAGGGCGTCGAGCACCAGCGGGTAGAGCGTGCCCAGCAGGATCATCGAGGCCGCCACCACCAGCACCAGGTTGTTGGCCAGCAGCAGCGTCTCGCGCGACCACAGGCCAAAGCCCACGTGGCTCTTGACCACCGGTGCGCGCAGGGCGAACAGGGTCAGCGAGCCGCCGACCACGAAGAGCAGGAAGATCAGGATGAACACACCGCGCGACGGGTCGGCGGCGAAGGCATGTACCGAGGTCAGCACCCCGGAGCGCACCAGGAAGGTACCCAGCAGGCTCAGCGAGAACGCCGCGATGGCCAGCAGCACGGTCCAGCTCTTGAACACCCCGCGCTTTTCGGTCACTGCCAGCGAGTGAATCAGCGCAGTGCCGACCAGCCATGGCATGAACGAGGCGTTTTCCACTGGATCCCAGAACCACCAGCCGCCCCAGCCCAGCTCATAGTAGGCCCACCAGGAGCCGAGCGTGATGCCGATGCCGAGGAAGGCCCAGGCGACGATGGTCCAGGGCCGCGACCAGCGCGCCCAGGCGGCATCCAGGCGACCACCGAGCAACGCCGCGATGGCGAAGGCGAAGGCCACCGAGAAGCCCACGTAGCCCATGTACAGCATCGGCGGATGGACGATCAGGCCGAAGTCCTGCAGCAGCGGATTGAGGTCGCGACCGTCGGTGGGCACCTGTGGCAGCAGGCGGGTGAACGGGTTGGAGGTGATGATCAGGAACGACAGGAAACCGGTGCTGATCATGCCCATCACCGCCAGCACCCGCGCCAGCATCACCTGCGGCAACTGGCGCGAGAACACCGACACGGCGAAGGTCCAGCCACCCAGGATCAACGCCCAGAGCAGCAGCGAGCCTTCGTGGGCGCCCCACACGGCGCTGAACTTGTAGTACCAGGGCAGTGCGGTGTTGGAGTTGTGGGCGACATAGGCGACCGAGAAATTGTCGGTCATGAAGGCATGGGTGAGGCAGGCGAAGGCAAAGGCGAGGAAGGCGAACTGGCCCCAGGCCGCAGGGCGCGCCAGACTCATCCAGAGACGGTCGCCACGCCAGGCACCGAGCAGCGGCACGCTGGCCTGCACCACGGCAAAACAGATCGCCAGGATCATCGCCAACTGGCCAAGCTCGGGGATCACCAGGGCAGCGTTCATGGCTTGACCTCGCCGGCAGTGGCGGCCTGGCCGCTCTCCTTGAGCGCCTTGGTCACCTCAGGCGGCATGTACTTCTCGTCATGCTTGGCCAGCACCTCGTCAGCCACCACCACGCCCTCGGCGTTGAGCTTGCCCAAGGCAACGATGCCCTGCCCTTCGCGGAACAGGTCCGGGAGGATGCCACGGTAGGTGATCGGCACCGATTTGTTGAAGTCGGTGACCACGAAGCGTACGTCGAGCGAGTCGGCCGAGCGCTGCACCGAGCCCTTCTCGACCATGCCGCCGGCGCGAATGCGTGTGTCCTGCGGCGCCTCGCCGTTGGCGATCTGGGTGGGCGTGTAGAACAGGTTGATGTTCTGCTGCAGGGCACTCAGGGCAAAGCCAAGGGCTACGGCGACGCCGACCAGCAGGCCGAGGATGAGCAACAGGCGTTTCTTGCGCTGCGGATTCACTGGTGGTTCTCCCGGCGCAGACGGCGCGCCTCTTCTTGCAGGTAGCGGCGGCGGGCCTGCAGCGGCAGGGCGACATTGATCGCCAGTACCATCAGGCAGATGCCATAGGCCGACCACACGTACAGGCCATGATGGCCCATGGCGAGGAAATCACTGAAGGAGGCGAAACTCATCGCACGCTCTCCCGGCCCAGGCTGCTGAGCACCTCTTCGCGCACCCAACTGGCACGCGCTTCGCGCTTGAGCACTTCAAGGCGCATGCGCAGCAGCAGCACGGCGCCGAAGAAGCAATAGAACCCCAGCACCGTCAGCAATAGCGGCAGCCACATCTCGGCGGGCATGGCCGGTTTTTCGGTGAGGGTGAAGGTGGCGCCCTGGTGCAGGGTGTTCCACCACTCCACCGAGTACTTGATGATCGGGATGTTGACCACCCCGACGATGGCCAGCACCGCGCACGCCTTGGCGGCGCTGTCACGGTTACTGATGGCCTGGCCCAGGGCGATGATGCCGAAGTACAGGAACAGCAGGATCAGCATCGAGGTCAGGCGCGCGTCCCACACCCACCAGCTGCCCCAGGTCGGTTTGCCCCAGATCGCCCCGGTGACCAGTGCCACCGCGGTCATCCAGGCCCCGATGGGGGCGGCGCACTGCAGGGCGACGTCGGCCAGCTTCATCTTCCACACCAGCCCCACCACACCGGCGACCGCCAGCAGCACGTAGCAGGACTGCGCGAGCATGGCCGCAGGTACGTGGATATAGATGATGCGGAAGCTGTTGCCCTGCTGGTAGTCCTGCGGGGCGAAAGCCAGGCCCCAGGCGATGCCCACCAGCAGCAGGAGCACGGCAGCGATGGTCAGCCACGGCAGCATACGGCCGCTGATGGCATAGAACCATTTGGGGGAACCCAGTTTGTGGAACCACGTCCAGCTCATTTTCATCAGGGTACATCCAGGGTCTTTGCCGGGCTTCGGTGCCCGGGACTCGTTATTCGCCGACGCTGATCTTCAGGCCGGCCGCTATCGCAAAGGGTGTCAGTGTCACGGCCAGGGCGGTCAGGCTGGCCAGCCAGAGCAGGTGTCCGGTCGCGGGCATATTCTGCAACGCCGCCTGCAACGCACCACTGCCCAGGATCAATACAGGGATATACAACGGCAGAATCAGCAACGCCAGCAGCAAACCACCGCGCTTGAGCCCGACCGTCAACGCCGCGCCCACCGCCCCCAGCAAGCTCAGCACCGGAGTGCCCAGCAGCAGCGAGCCGAGCAGCACCGGCAGGCAGGCGACTGGCAAACCCAGCATCAGCGCCAGCAGTGGCGCCAACAATACCAGCGCCAGCCCGGAAAAGGTCCAGTGCGCCAAAACCTTGGCCAGCACCAGCAATGGCAGTGGATGCGGTGATAGCACCCACTGCTCCAGCGAGCCATCTTCGAAATCGCTGCGGAACAGGCCGTCCAGCGACAGCAATACCGCGAGCAAGGCCGCGACCCAGACCAGTCCAGGCGACAAGGTTTGCAACAATTGCGTCTCGGGGCCGACCGCCAGCGGAAACAGCGCTATGACGATGGCGAAGAACACCAGCGGGTTGGCCAGCTCCGCCGGGCGACGGAACAACAGGCGCGCTTCGCGGCGCAGCAACAGAAGGAATACGCTCATGCCGCCCACTGCCCCAGGTTGAGTTCACGGTAGCCGGACGGTCTGTGCTCGAGGTTGTGATGGGTGGTCAGCACCACCGTGCCCCCCTGCTCGCAGTGCGCGGCCAGATGCGCTTCGAGCTGGGCCACCCCCTGTTTGTCGAGGGCGGTGAACGGTTCATCGAGGATCCACAGTGGCGGGCAGTCCAGGTACAGGCGGGCCAGGGCGACGCGGCGTTGCTGGCCGGCCGAGAGGGTGTGGCAAGGCACATCCTCGAATCCGCGCAGGCCGACCGCCTCGAGAGCCGTCCAGATGCACTCGCGGGTCGCGGGTCGATGCAGGGCGCAGAGCCAGGCAAGGTTCTCTTCGGCCGTCAGCAACTCCTTGATCCCGGCAGCATGCCCGATCCACAGCAGGATACTGGCCAGGGCATGGCGCTGCTCGCCGAGGGCGCGGCCATCGAGCAGGATCTGCCCTGCCGTCGGCTGCATCAGGCCGGCCAACAGGCGCAGCAGGCTGGTCTTGCCGCTGCCATTGGGGCCGCTGACCTGCAGCATGTCGCCAGGGCGCAGTTCGAAGTCAAGGTGCTCGAAGAGCAGTCGCCAGTCGCGCTCGCAGGCAAGGTTCGCGGCTTGGAGGTGGAGGGTCACGGTTTCGCCTTATGCTGTTCATGGCGTGTCGAGCAGTGCGCCTTCTTCGCGGGCAAGCCCGCTCCCACAGAGGCAGCAGCGATCCTGTGGGAGCGGGCTTGCCCGCGAATGAAACACCGCAGATCAACACCCTTGTCTCAAGTCGCCCTGCCACTGGCCGTTATACTGGCAGTGGCAACGCGACCGGCATTATTACATGTGCCATCCCGCTGCCAAGAGGGCTGGCTCGACAGGTTGTATACAATCATGACGGAAATCAATAGTCTCGGCGCACAAAGCGCATTCGCAGCGCAGGTGGCCAAGGCCAGCCTGACCGGTGAGCTGCTGCGCCTGAGTCAAGCGCAACCCGGCCTGATCCCCCCGGGCCAGACTGCCCAGGCCGAAGTGCTGAACCTGCGCCAGGTAGGCCAGGACTTCATGATGCTGTTGCGCCTGAGCCTGCCCAACGGCAACCAGGCCCAGGTGCAGGCCAGTGCCAACCAGCCCCTGCCCCCCGGCAGCCAGATCACGCTCGGCCAAGCCGATAGCAACCGCCTGGCGGTGGTTTTGCAACAGGCCAGCGCCAGCAACATCGCCACCCTCACTCAGCTCGACACCGGCAAGATACCGATCGGCACCTTGCTGCAGGGCAAGGTGCTGACCAGCCAGGCACTGCCCGGCAGCGCGGCGCAGACCACAGCGTTCCGCTCGCTGGTGAGCCTGCTCAACAGCAGCCAGGCCGGCGCCACCCTGACCATCGACAGCCCACGGCCGTTGGCGGTCGGCAGCCTGCTCAGCGCGCTGGTGCAAGGCGACCAGTCGCTGCGCTTCGTGCCCCTGAGCGGGCGCCAGAACCAACTGACCATCGCCCAGCAACTGCTGACCCAAACAAGCCGTCAGGCGTCGCTGCCAACCTTGCTCAACGCCTTGCAGCAGATCGCCAACGCCCCCGCTGGCAACAGCGAGCTGAGCGCTACCGCCGCGCGCCTGTTGGCCAGCCTGCCAACCCCCGCACAGTTGGGCGACGCCAAGAGCATCGCCCAGGCGCTGAACAACAGTGGCGCGTTTCTCGAAGCCAAGTTGCTCGGCGGCCTTGGCGCGGGCGTGGCTCCAGACCTCAAGGCGCAGCTGGTGCGCCTGGTGGCGCAAGTCTTGCCGAGCGTTCCGGGCAACCCCACATTCAATCCGGCGCTGGCCGCCACCGCCCTGGCCCAGGTCCTGCCGGGCATGGCCCGCAGCGCCCTGGGCATGCTCGACCAAGTCAGCAGCCGCCCGCAGCCCGGCGCCTTCCCCCTGCCCTCACGTCTGCTGCAAAGCCTGGAAGAAAAAGGCGACCTGCAGCAACTGCTGCGCCTGGCCGCCGCCGCCATTTCGCGGGTACAAAGTCATCAACTGGCCAGCCTGCAGCAGACCGGTACCACCGAGAGCGGCAACCAGCAGACCACCTGGCAAACCGAGATCCCCTTGCGCCACGGCCAGGAGTTCATCCCGCTGCAGGCCAAGCTGCAACGCGAGGACACCCCACGGCAGCAAGCCGACTCGCAGCGCGAGCAGCGCGATCCGCTCGAGTCGTTGTGGCGCATCGACCTGGCCTTCGACCTGCCGCCGCTGGGCCCACTACAGGTCCAGGCCCAGCTCACCCAAGGGCGACTCAGCGGCCAGCTGTGGGCCGAGCGCCCGCAAACCGCCGAACTGATCGACAGCCAGCTTGGCAGCCTGCGCGAACGCCTGCTGGCACGGGGCCTGGACGTTGGCGACCTGGAATGTCACCCCGGCATCCCGCCACAAGGCCCGCGCACACGACTGGAACAACGCTGGGTGGATGAAACCGCATGAGCAACACAGCCCCCCGCCAGGCCATTGCCCTGAGCTACGACGGTGATCAGGCGCCCACCCTGAGCGCCAAGGGCGAGGACGAACTGGCCGAAGCCATCCTCGCCCTGGCCCGCGAACACGAAGTGCCGATCTACGAGAACGCCGAACTGGTGAGCCTGCTGGCACGCCTGGAGCTGGGTGAGCAGATCCCCGAAGCGCTGTACCTGACTATCGCCGAAATCATTGCCTTCGCCTGGCAACTGCGCGGTAAGGTACCGGAGAACTTCGACGACTCGGCGCCAGGCGAGCGTGACATCACCCCCAACCCACTGCTGCCGTTGGGCCATTGAGCTAGCCGGAGCAGGGGCACATATATCTAACTCGCCTGCAAAGCATGATCGCCCATCCTGTCCGCCCACTCCTCACAAGGTGAGCGTCATGCTTTCAACCCATATCAACGCGTCAGGCATCCGCTTTGTTTCCGATCATCTGGCACACATCCCCCGTCCAGAACTTGAGGTCAGACGCGCCATCAATGACTGGTTGCTCACGAAGGGCGTGACACTGGACGCCGAGCAGATCGAAGTAGTGACTCTGCATGTGCATGAGTCGGGTATCGACACCCCACTGGCCAAGATCGTGCAGCGAGTCGGCCTGACCGAGGCCGTGCTGATGAACTGGCAGGGCGAATCCAACAACGACCTGCTGCAGGCAGTGTTCCACCGGCCCTGGGCCGGTACCCTGCCAAGACAATCCATCCGCATCGTCGACGAACTCCCTCCCCCGCCGCTGATTCAGAATGGCGCATGGTACCGCGTATTCAACGGCCTGTTCCGACGCACCAGCGACGCACGCCTGGACTATTCCACACTGCTGCCGATATCCGCCGAAACCCTGCAAAGCCACATCGAGGCCATCGACTACCACACCCAATACAGAGCCTTGCTCGATGACTACTGGGTCGGCCACCAGAAGAGTTATGCCCTGGCCTGCAAGCTCAACTTCATCGCCGCCTGCAACAAGCAAGTCAGCGAGGGCAGCCTCAGCGATCCTGCCCGCAAGCTGATCTGGCAAGCCGCCGGCCTGCACAAGCCGGACACTTTGCGCATGAGCACCTTGAGCATCTATGGATATGCAGCGACCGACCTGCTCTACCTGACAGACACCCAAAGCGACCTGACCGTGCTCTACATGCCGGGCAACAGCTCTCCTCTGCTCGAGTTTGCCAGTGAAGAAGCACTCAAGGACTGGATCGGGTTGCAGTGCCGCGATGCCGACAAGCGCAATGCGCTCAAGCAACACTTCAGACTGGCCGACCGTCCCCAGGGGCTGGACTTCAGCGGACTCGACACCGCGCTCGAAGGCCTGGGCGCTTACCCGGACACACACCGCCTGCCCCCCGAGCATGGTTTCTTCAACGATGATGGAACCTGGCCACCGCGCATCTACGTCAACTACCGACCGGCCAAGTACAACCCGAAGATCGAGGGCGACCTGTTCGCCGACATGGCTGAGCGTCAGCGCCAGCGCACCATCGACGACGCCGACTTTCTCATTACCACCGACAGCGAGATCTGGCATCAACGCTGGCTTGGCTACCTCACCACGACCCTCAACATCGTTGCACCGCTGAGCCTTGTGATTCCCGGGCTTGCGCCTTTGATCGCACTGGGAGGCATCGCCCAGGCAGCGCTGGGGCTTGAACAGGTTATCAATGGCAAGACCCTGCAAGACAAGCAAAGGGGCGTCGGCACCGTGACCTGGGGGCTGTTCAACGCCCTGCCGCTCGTTGCACAAGGGGTCGCAAGGAGCAAGGCTATTTTCGCGGTGAAAAGCGAAGGTTTCGTGCCACCAATGCGGTTGAACGAGCAGATCGGCTATCCGTTGAGCCCGATCAGCCCTCCGCGTCTGCCGGATCTGGAGCCTGCAGAGTATTTCCATATCCACGACCCTATAGAGCCGCTGACGGGTGCCGATCAGGCGGTGGCCGGTTCGGTAATCCGTGAACCCAGGTACGATGGAACCCAGGACCGGCTGGAGGCCAGCATCGATGGCTACAGCGCCGAGATGGTCTATGACATGGAGCGGGACGTATTCATCCGCCAGGATGACCTCAACGAAGTCGAGCCTGTAGGCTATGTCGCCCAACACGGCAGCCTGGACATCCTGCCGGCAACCGGCACCCGCACCGCAACGAACGCCACCCGAACCGCTACGCTGCGTGCGCTGGGCATCGACTTGCCGCTGCCTGTGCAACTGCCGGCAACGGCTGGCGAAGGTCGCCTGCCGATCCCTCGGAAGATTTCCTGCCTGTGGGTCGGTGACAAAGTGCTGAGCCAGGATCTGCTCGACAACCTCGCCGTCAATACGAGTCGCCTCAAGGACAGCTCATATACCCTGCGCCTGTTCCTTTCCAATGCATCACCTGCTGCATATGCCGAGAACCTGCGACTGCTCGCAGAACATGCACCCGACCTGCAGGCGCTGGCACTCGAAGAGCAACCCTTCTTCCAGGCATTCACCGGCAGCAAATACCACGCCCAGTACCAGGCAGCGCTCGCCGGCAATGGTGGCATGGCAAGGAACTATGCCTCGGCTGCAGACGTCCTGCGCTACCCCATGCTCAACCATGAAGGTGGGGTATACATGGATATCGACGACACCCTGCAGGCATCTGGCGGCACCATCGACGGCCTCGCCAGCAAGAGCATCGATGACGCCGATCTGAGGACGACGCCAGATGGCTTGCTGTTGGTCCCGCCCATGAGCAACGAAAAGCTCAGCATGAATTTCCTGTACAACAACAGCATGATCGCCAGCCACGCGGGCAACCCGACACTGGAGGCAATCTCCGAGGAAATGTACAACCGCTTCCAGGCTGACCCAGCCTTCTATGACAACAGGCCAAGGCTGGCGAACGACCCAGCCGGTTTCTATCGCCATGCCGCCCGGCTCAGCCAGATGACCGGGCCCGCGCTGTTGACCGATGTGGTCGCCCAGCGCCTGCCGCTGTTGAATACGCTGCGCGAGATAAACAACCTGTGTGGTATCCAGCGCATCAACTCATGGCTGTTCGTTGACCTGGCACAGGCGCAGGGGTTGGTGGACGAGCTGTTACCGCTGGGACCGGTGGTACGGGTCGGCGGCAGCCAATCCTGGCTGAGGGAATGAGGGGAGAAACGGGGCCGCAAAGCGACCCGCGATGACAAGCTCGAATAAGAGCCGTTCGACACTCAGTCGCGCCGATGCAACTTGCTCATCAACTCCGCTTCGGCCTGGGTCAGCCCGCAGCTTTCAGTGAGTTCGGACACGCTTGCGCCCATCCCCACCAACTTGGCCGCCTGGGAGAAGGTGACATTGTTGGGGTCGCGCTGCTCCAGTTGCAGGAGCCTGTCAGGCAGCGGCGCGACCGCCGCGCGCAGTTCATGGATGGCTTCCCCCATGCGCACGGTGACGTTCTGGTAGTCGTCCAGGCGTTTGGCCAGGTCCCTGATGCGCTGGTCACGCAGCGCATCGCCCTGGGCCTGCTGACTGGCCAGCTCGCGCTGGCGCTTGCTGTAGTTGAGGAAGAACCACAGGCTCAGCGCCCACAACAGCGCCAGGAGGATTACCGCAGCCTCGAAGATCACCTCAGATGTTCTCCAGCTCCGACCACTCTTCCTCGGTCATCATCTTGTCCAGCTCGACCAGGATCAGCAGCTCGCCGTTCTTGTTGCACACGCCCTGGATGAACTTGGCCGACTCTTCGTTACCGACGTTCGGCGCAGTCTCGATCTCCGACTGACGCAGGTAGACCACTTCGGCCACGCTGTCGACCAGGATGCCGACCACCTGCTTGTCCGCCTCGATGATCACGATACGGGTGTTGTCGGTGACGTCCGAAGGCATCAGGCCGAAACGCTGGCGGGTGTCGATCACGGTGACCACGTTGCCGCGCAGGTTGATGATACCGAGCACATAGCTCGGCGCACCCGGCACTGGAGCGATTTCGGTATAGCGCAGGACTTCCTGCACCTGCATGACGTTGATGCCGTAGGACTCGTTGTCCAGACGGAAGGTGACCCACTGCAGGATCGGATCTTCGGAACCTTGTGCAGACGACTTTTTCATTCCCCTAGCCCTCTTGTACCGCCGTTGGCGGTGTGCTCGTTGAGGCCGCGGCAGATGCGGCGCCCATGTCAGTTGTGTTTGGTATTCAGCTGCTTGACCGCACCACTGGCGATCAGCTCGGCCAGCTCGGCGACGTCGAGCAAGGCGCACATGTGTTCGATCACGGTGCCTGCCAGCCACGGGCGTTGGCCACGCTGGCTGCGCCACTTGATCTCGGCCGGGTCCAGGCGCAGAGAACGGCTGACCTGATGCACCGCCAGCCCCCACTCGTAGCCCTGCACGGAAATCACGTACTGCAAGCCTTGGCGGAAATCCTCGCGGTAGCGGTCAGGCATGACCCAGCGTGCGGTGTCCAGCACCTTCAGGTTGCCGGCCTGGCAACTGAGGATGCCGAGGAACCAGTCCGGTTGGCCGAACAGCGGCGTGAGCTCCTGGCCGGCCAGGCTGTAGATCGACCCCAGGCACACCAGCGGCACCGCCAGGGTCAGCCCGGCGACGTCGAACAGCAGGCATTCGAAAGGCTCCGCAGCCCAGGCCGGACGCCCGTCGACGGTAGCCGGCGGCACCGGTGCAGCAGGTGACGGCAGGTGGACTTCGACCAGCGGGGCGACCGGCTCTATGGCTTGGGTCTGGGTCAGCACCGGAATCGAAGCCTCGGCCAGCACTTGCTCTTCGACCACGCTGACCACCGGCTCCACCGGCGGCAACAGCGTCGGCAGGATCCTGGGCGCAGGCTCGGCAAAGGGTTTGAGCGCCACCACCGACTCAGGCTGGCGGACGGCATCGCGGGCTTGTTCTTCACGAACCGCAGCGGCGAATTCGTCGCTGGGCTCGGCTGCCTGTGGCTGCACTGTCGGCAGCGGCGGCGCCTCAGGCACTTCAACCGGCTCGGTGGCTTCCTGCAACAGGCCATCGAGGTACGACTGCAGGGCCAGTTGCGGCTTGCTGGTGATCTGCGGGGCACGGTTCATCAGGCCACCTGCAATGCGTTGCGGTAGGTCAGCAGGTGCTTGAGCAGCGCCCGGTAGGCGATCACACCGCGGCTCTTGCCGTCGAACTGCGAGGGCGTGACGCCGTTGCGGCTGGCATCGCGCAGGCGCGTGTCGACCGGAATGTAACCCTGCCAGACCTGCTCGCCGTAGGTGTCGCGCAGCACTTTGAGCGTGCCGAGCGAGGCCTGGGTACGACGGTCGAACAGGGTCGGGACGATCTGGAAGGGTAGCGCCTGCTTGCGTGAGCGGTTGATCATCGCCAGGGTGCCGACCATCCGCTCCAGGCCCTTTACCGCGAGGAACTCGGTCTGCACCGGGATCACCAGTTGTTGGCTGGCCGCCAGGGCGTTGACCATCAGCACACCCAGCAAGGGCGGGCTGTCGATCAGGGCAAAGTCGAAATCCTGCCACAGCTGCGCCAGACTCTTGGCGATTACCAGGCCCAGGCCATTCTGGCCCGGCGACTGGCGCTCCAGCACCGCCAGTGCAGTGCTCGAGGGCAGCAACGAAATACGCTCATGGCTGGTCGGCAGCAGCAACTGCCCCGGCAGCCCCTCGGGCACCACGCCCTTGTGCAGGAACAGGTCGTAGCAGCTGTGCTCCAGGGCGTCGGGATTGTGCCCGAAGTAGCTGGTCATCGAGCCGTGCGGGTCGAGGTCGACGACGACCACGCGCTTGCCCGCCTCGGCCAGCAGGCCGGCCAGGGCGATGGTGGTGGTGGTCTTGCCGACGCCACCTTTTTGATTGGCTACTGCCCAGACTCTCATCGTGCGTTGCTTCCTCCCAGCATGGGCGAAATGTCCCGCCGGGAACGGTTCTATAGATTCGGTGACGGAGATTTGACGGGATTGCTCCCGACCGTCGTGGCTGGCGTAGCTGGTGCACTTTGTGTGCCAGCACGGCGCAACGCTGCGTCCGGGGTGGCGTTGGCGCTGCCAGAGCCCGTCAGGCTGCGGCGCACTTCGAGATTGCGCGAAATCACCAGCACCACGCGACGATTGCGCGCCCGGCCATCGGCGGTATCGTTGCTGGCGACCGGTTGATACTCGCCGTAACCCACCGAGGCCATGCGCGCCGGGTTCACCCCTTCCATCGCCAGCAAGCGCACGATGCTCGCCGCGCGCGCCGACGACAACTCCCAGTTGGTCGGGTACTGGGCAGTGCGGATCGGCAGATTGTCGGTGAAGCCTTCGACATGCACCGGGTTGGCGAACGGCTTGAGGATCCGGGCCACCTTCTCGATGATCTCGAAGGCGATGTCGCTGGGCATGGCATCGCCGCTGCCGAACAACAATGCCGAGTTGAGTTCGATCTCCACCCACAGCTCATTGCCACGCACGGTCATCTGGTTCGACTTGATCAAGTCGCCGAAAGCATCGGCCACCTGGTCGGTGATGGTCTTGAGCGGGTCGACGCTGGTCTGTCCCAGGCCTGCATCGACCTGGTCACTGTCCTTGATCAACGGTTCTGCCGGCTTGATCGTCAGCGGGCGCTCATCGCCGATCGGGATCGGCTTGAGGCTGCGCTCGGGGTCGTTGAACACTCCGATCAGCGCCTGGGAAATGACCTTGTACTTGCCCTCGTTGATCGAGGAAATCGAGTACATCACCACGAAAAAGGCGAACAGCAAGGTGATGAAGTCGGCGTACGAGACCAGCCAGCGCTCGTGGTTCTCGTGCTCCTCGGTATGGCGACGACGACGCATGGCCTACTCCATGAAGCCTTGCAGCTTAAGCTCGATCGAGCGTGGGTTCTCGCCTTCGGCGATCGACAGCAGCCCCTCGAGCAGCATCTCGCGATAACGCGACTGGCGCAGGACGATGGCCTTGAGCTTGTTGGCCACCGGCAGCAGGATCAGGTTGGCACTGGCCACACCATAGATGGTGGCGACGAAGGCCACGGCGATGCCGTTACCCAGTTGCGACGGATCGGCCAGGTTGCCCATCACATGGATCAAGCCCATCACCGCACCGATGATACCGATGGTCGGCGCGTAGCCGCCCATGCTCTCGAAGACCTTGGCAGCCTGGATGTCACGGCTCTCCTGGGTGAGGAAGTCGACCTCGAGAATGCTGCGGATCGACTCAGGCTCCGCGCCATCGACCAGCAACTGCAGACCTTTGCGTGCGTACGGGTCCGGTTCGGCATCGGCGACGCCCTCCAGCCCCAGCAGGCCTTCCTTGCGCGCAGTCAGGCTCCAGTTGACGACCCGATCGATGCCGCCAGCCAGGTCGACCCGAGGCGGGAAGAAAATCCAGCGCAGGATCTGCAACGCACGCTTGAACGCCGACAGCGGCGATTGCAGCAGCGCCGCGGCCAGGGTGCCGCCGATGACGATCAACCCGGCAGGGCCGTTGAGCAGCGCACCGACGTGGCCGCCCTCGAGGAAGTTGCCGCCGACGATGGCGACGAACGCCAGGATCAGGCCGATAAGGCTAAGAACATCCATCAGACACAGGCCTCTACCAGGTGCTTGCCGATCTCGTCCAGGCTGTACACGGCGTCGGCCAGGTTGGCTTTGACGATCGCCATGGGCATGCCGTAGATCACGCAGCTTGCCTCGTCCTGGGCCCATACGGTGCTGCCGCCCTGCTTGAGCAGGCGAGCACCTTCGCGTCCGTCGGCACCCATGCCGGTCAGCACGACCGACAGCACCTTGTCACCGTAGGTCTTGGCCGCCGAGCCGAAGGTGATGTCCACGCAGGGTTTGTAGTTCAGGCGTTCGTCACCCGGCAGGATCTTCACCGTGCCACGGCCATCGACCATCATCTGCTTGCCTCCCGGGGCCAGCAGCGCAAGGCCTGGACGCAGCACATCACCGTCCTCGGCCTCCTTGACGCTGATCTTGCACAGCTTGTCGAGGCGCTCGGCAAAGGCCTTGGTGAACGCCGCAGGCATGTGCTGAATCAGCACGATGGGGGCCGGGAAGTTGGCGGGCAGTTGCGTCAGCACCCGCTGCAGGGCAACCGGACCGCCTGTGGAGGTGCCGATGGCCACCAGCTTGTAGGGCTTGCGCTTGGGCGCCGGCGAATGGCTGGCGGCAGGCGCAACGCTGCGTACCGGCGCCGCAGGGCGTGTCGGTGCAGCGCTGCCCAAGGTGCTGGCCGGGGCATGGCTGGTGCTCGACGCAGCGCTGGCAACCGGGCTTGGCGCGTGGCTGGCGAAGCTGCTGAAACGGCGATTGCTGCGCGAGATGGTATGGACCTTCTCGCACAGCATCTGCTTGACCTTCTCGGGGTTGCGCGAAATATCCTCGAAGTTCTTCGGCAGGTAGTCGACCGCCCCTGCGTCCAGCGCATCGAGGGTGACACGCGCACCTTCGTGGGTGAGCGAAGAGAACATCAGGACCGGCGTCGGGCAGCGCTGCATGATGTGCCGCACGGCGGTAATGCCGTCCATCATCGGCATCTCGTAGTCCATGGTGATCACGTCAGGCTTGAGCGCCAGCGCCTGGTCGATCGCTTCCTTGCCGTTGGTCGCGGTGCCGACCACCTGGATGGTCGGGTCCGCCGAGAGGATTTCCGAGACACGGCGGCGGAAGAAACCGGAATCATCCACCACCAGGACCTTGACTGCCATAAACACTCCGTTAGGCGGCGCGACCGCCAGGCCACGCCGCCGAAATCAAATACGCCGGGCGGCGTAACGCTTGAGCATGCTCGGGACGTCGAGGATCAGCGCGATACGACCGTCACCGGTGATGGTGGCGCCGGACATGCCCGGGGTGCCCTGCAGCATCTTGCCCAGCGGCTTGATCACCACCTCTTCCTGGCCGACCAACTGGTCGACCACGAAGCCGATGCGCTGAGTACCGACCGACAGGATCACCACATGCCCTTCGAGCTGCTCCTCATGCTGCTGGTCCTGGACCAGCCAGCGCTTGAGGTAGAACAGCGGCAGCGCCTTGTCGCGCACGATCACCACTTCCTGGCCATCGACCACGTTGGTGCGCGACAGGTCGAGATGGAAGATCTCGTTGACGTTGACCAGCGGGAAGGCGAACGCCTGGTTGGCCAGCATCACCATCAGCGTCGGCATGATTGCCAGCGTCAGCGGCACCTTGATGACGATCTTCGAGCCCTGGCCCTTGGCCGAGAAGATGTTGATCGAGCCATTGAGCTGGGAAATCTTGGTCTTCACCACATCCATGCCCACACCGCGGCCGGACACGTCGGAGATCTCGGTCTTGGTCGAGAAGCCCGGGGCGAAGATCAGGTTGTAGCAATCCGACTCGCTCAGGCGGTCGGCTGCATCCTTGTCCATCAGGCCCTTCTCGACCGCCTTGGCGCGCAGGACGTTCGGGTCCATGCCTTTGCCGTCGTCGGAGATCGACAGCAGGATATGGTCACCCTCCTGCTCGGCCGACAGCACCACCCGACCGGTACGCGCCTTGCCGGAGGCCTCGCGTTCCTCGGGGGTCTCGACGCCATGGTCGACCGCGTTGCGCACCAAGTGCACCAGCGGGTCGGCCAGGGCCTCGACCAGGTTCTTGTCCAGGTCGGTCTCTTCGCCGACCAGCTCCAGGTTGATCTCTTTCTTGAGCTGGCGGGCCAAGTCGCGTACCAGGCGCGGGAAGCGGCCGAAGACCTTCTTGATCGGCTGCATGCGAGTCTTCATGACCGCGGTCTGCAGGTCGGCAGTGACCACGTCGAGGTTGGACACGGCCTTGGACATGGCCTCGTCGCCGCTGTTCAGGCCCAGGCGCACCAGGCGGTTACGCACCAGCACCAGTTCGCCGACCATGTTCATGATTTCATCCAGGCGCGCAGTATCGACCCGCACCGTGGTTTCCGCTTCGCTGGCGCCATGCTTGTCGGCAGCCGGCGCTGCAGCGCGTGCCGGTGCCGGAGCAGCGGCCGGCTTGGCAGCCGCGGCGGGGGCAGGCGCCGGCTTGGCGACAGGCTTGCTTTCGGCCTTGGCAGCAGGCGCGGCAGCCACGGCAACGGCTGGCGCTTCAGCCGCGACGGCATCGCCACTGAACTTGCCCTTGCCATGCAGTTGGTCCAGCAGGGCCTCGAACTCGTTGTCGGTGATGTGATCGCCGACAGGTTCGGCCGCAGGTGCGGTGGCGGTGCTGGCGGTGGCTTCGACGCTCGGCAGTGCATCGGCGGCAAAAGCGCCCTTGCCATGCAACTGGTCGAGCAGCGCCTCGAACTCTTCGTCGGTGATCTCGTCACCGGCCGGCGTCGCGACTGCAGCCTCCGGTTCGCTCGCCGCGACTTCCGGCGAGAACTGACCCTTGCCATGCAGTTGGTCGAGCAGCGACTCGAACTCGGCGTCGGTGATCTCGTCGGCACTGCCGGAAACGGCTTCGCCCTGCGACTGCTCGGCCGCCTCGGCCTGGGCCTTGACCGCGTCGAGGGAGTCAAGCAGTTGCTCGAACTCGGTATCGGTGATGTCCGCCTCGGCAGCCGGTGCCTCGACGACCGCCGCCACGGCAACCGGTGCCACGGCATCGGCGCTGGCCGGTTCGGCCAGGCGCGACAGCGCGGCGAGCAGCTCTGGCGTGGCCGGGGTGATGTCGCTGCGCTCGCGAACCTGGCCAAACATGCTGTTGACCGTGTCGAGCGCTTCGAGCACCACATCCATCAGTTCGGCATCGACCCGGCGCTCTCCCTTGCGCAGGATGTCGAAGACGTTCTCGGCAATGTGGCAGCACTCCACCAGCTCATTGAGCTGAAGGAAGCCGGCGCCCCCTTTTACAGTGTGAAAACCGCGAAAGATCGCATTGAGCAGGTCCGCATCATCAGGTCGGCTTTCCAGCTCGACCAGTTGCTCGGACAGTTGCTCGAGGATTTCGCCGGCTTCTACCAGGAAATCCTGAAGGATTTCTTCATCGGCGCCGAAGCTCATTAAACGTGCTCCCTAAAAACCCAGGCTGGACAGCAGATCGTCGACATCGTCCTGACCGGACACGACGTCTTCACGCTTATCGGCATGAATCTGCGGACCTTCACCCCGAGTTGGATGTTTTTCTTCATCTTTTTCAGCGCGCAATTGATCGTGGTCATGTTCGATGCCGGCAAAGCGGTCGACTTGACTTGCCATCAACACGAGCTTGAGCAGATTGCTTTCGACTTCGGTGACCAGCGCGGTCACCCGCTTGATCACCTGCCCGGTCAGGTCCTGATAGTCCTGAGCCAGGAGAATATCGTTGAGATGGCCGGCCACCTTGCGGTTACCTTCGGCGCTGTGCGTCAGGAAACTGTCGACGCGCTTGACCAGTTCACGAAATTCAGGCGCTGCCACCTCGCGGCGCATGAAGCGCTGCCAGTCGGCAGACAGGTTCTGGGCTTCGGATGCCAGATCGTTGAGCACAGGCGTGCTTTGCTCGACCAGGTCCATGGTGCGATTGGCCGCGTTCTCGGTCAGCCGGACCACGTAGGACAGCCGTTCGGTGGCGTCGGTGATCTGCGACACTTCCTCGGCCTGCGGCATGCGCGGATCGATCTGGAAACTGACGATAGCGCTGTGCAGCTCGCGGGTGAGCTTGCCCACTTCCTGATAAAGGCCGCGGTCGCGGGTCTGGTTGAGCTGGTGGATCAGCTGCACCGCCTCGCCGAACTGGCCGCGTTCCAGGCTTTGCACCAGTTGCTCGGCGTGCTTCTTCAGGGTCGACTCGAACTCCCCCAGAGAATCGTTTCTTGATTCCATAGCGCCCCCAGACATGGCTCAGCCGTTGACGCGTTCGAAGATCTTTTCGATCTTTTCTTTGAGTACCTGCGCGGTGAAAGGCTTGACCACATAGCCGTTGACCCCGGCCTGGGCCGCTTCGATGATCTGGTCGCGCTTGGCCTCGGCGGTCACCATCAGCACCGGCATGCCCTTGAGACGGTCGTGGGCGCGCACCCTGCGCAGCAGGTCGATGCCGGACATGCCAGGCATGTTCCAGTCGGTCACCAGGAAGTCGTAGTGACCGCTTTCGAGCATCGGCAGAGCCGTGGTGCCATCGTCGGCTTCGTCGGTGTTGGTGAAGCCCAGATCACGCAACAGGTTCTTGATGATCCGCCGCATCGTCGAGAAGTCGTCAACGATGAGGATTTTCATATCTTTGTTCAATTAGACCTCCAAGCAGTCTTAAACGCGCTCGTCTCACAAGCGCGCGCTCAATCAATTCGGCACCACGTAAAACGACTGCATCGAACCCGGGTTCACCGCGCTCGCCATTCACCCAACCGACTGCGCAGACGCGCCGCGCACTGGCTGTGCAACTGGCTGACACGCGATTCGCTGACCCCCAGCACTTCCCCGATTTCCTTGAGGTTCAACTCTTCGTCGTAGTACAGCGCCAGGACCAGGCGCTCGCGCTCCGGCAGGTTGGCGATCGCATCGGTCAGTGCAGCCTGGAAGCGTTCGTCTTCCAGGTCACGCGACGGCTCGACCTGGCCGCTGACACCGTCCTCGTGCAGCCCTTCGTGTTCGCCGTCCTGCAGCAGGTCGTCGAAACTGAACAGGCGGCTGCCCAAGGTATCGTTCAGAATCCCGTAATAATCGTCGAGACCCAATTGGAGTTCGGCAGCAACCTCGTGATCTTTAGCGTCACGACCGGTTCTTGCTTCGACGGCGCGAATCGCGTCACTGACCATGCGCGTGTTGCGGTGCACCGAACGCGGCGCCCAGTCGCCCTTGCGCACCTCGTCGAGCATGGCGCCACGGATACGGATGCCGGCATAGGTCTCGAAGCTCGCACCCTTGCTGGCGTCGTACTTGTTGGCCACTTCCAGCAGGCCGATCATGCCGGCCTGGATCAGGTCCTCGACCTGCACGTTCGCCGGCAGGCGTGCCAACAGGTGGTAGGCAATCCGCTTGACCAGCGGGGCATAGCGCTCGACCAGCTCGTACTGAGCGTCCTTGGACGCCTTGCTGTACATCTTGAATCCACTCGCGCTCATAGTACCGGCCCCGCACTGGTGGGCTGTACCAGGCGCTCGACGAAGAACTCCAGGTGCCCGCGCGGGTTGGCCGGCAGCGGCCAGCTGTCGACCTTCTGCGCAATGGCCTTGAACGCCAGGGCGCATTTGGAGCGCGGGAAGGCCTCGTACACTGCGCGCTGCTTCTGCACCGCCTTGCGCACGCATTCGTCGTAGGGCACGGCGCCCACGTACTGCAAGGCCACGTCGAGGAAACGGTCGGTGACCTTGGTCAGCTTGGCGAACAGGTTGCGTCCTTCCTGCGGGCTCTGCGCCATGTTGGCCAGGACGCGGAAACGATTCATGCCGTAATCGCGGTTGAGCAGCTTGATCAGGGCGTAGGCGTCGGTGATCGAGGTGGGCTCGTCGCACACCACCAACAACACTTCCTGCGCCGCGCGAACGAAACTGACCACCGAGTCACCGATACCTGCAGCGGTGTCGATCACCAATACATCGAGGTTGTCGCCGATCTCGCTGAACGCCTGGATCAGCCCGGCATGCTGGGCCGGCGCCAGGTGCACCATGCTCTGGGTACCCGAGGCCGCCGGCACGATGCGCACGCCGCCCGGCCCCTGCAACAGCACGTCGCGCAGCTCGCAGCGTCCTTCGATGACGTCGGCCAGGGTACGTTTGGGGGTCAACCCCAGCAGCACGTCGACGTTGGCCAGACCCAGGTCGGCGTCCAGCAGCATGACCCGGCGGCCGAGTTCAGCCAGCGCCAGGGACAGGTTCACTGAAACGTTGGTCTTGCCGACGCCACCTTTGCCACCGGTGACGGCGATCACCTGTACGGGATGCATGCTACCCATGTCTGTTCTTTACCTTGTCTCGCGTGGGACCTGCCCACTTGAAGGGCCGCTGTCGACCCCCTGCGCCGTTCATCTTCAACCCGCGCGCTTATCGGGATTGTGGTAGAGATCAGCGAACATGTCGGCCATGGCCTCTTCGCTGGGCTCTTCCTGCAACTGCACGCTGACCGCGCGGCTCACCAACTGATGCTTGCGCGGCAACTGCAGGTCGTCAGGAATGCGCGGACCATCGGTGAGATAGGCCACGGGCAGTTCGTGACTGATGGCCAGGCTCAGCACTTCGCCGAGGCTGCCCGTTTCATCGAGCTTGGTCAGGATGCAACCGGCCAGGCCACAGCGCTTGTAGCTGTGATAGGCGGCGGTCAGCACCTGTTTCTGGCTGGTGGTGGCCAGTACCAGGTAGTTCTTGGCGGCGATGCCGCGGCTGGCGAGCGATTCGAGCTGCATGCGCAGCGCCGGATCGCTGGCCTGAAGGCCGGCGGTGTCGATCAGCACCACGCGCTTGCGCAGCAGTGGTTCCAGGGCCTGGGCCAGCGACTGGCCCGGATCGACATAGGTCACCGGCACATTGAGAATGCGCCCGAGGGTCTTGAGCTGCTCCTGGGCACCGATGCGGTAGCTGTCCATGCTCACCAGCGCCAGGTGCTGCGAGCCGTACTTGAGCACATAGCGCGCGGCGAGTTTGGCCAGGGTGGTGGTCTTGCCCATGCCGGCCGGGCCGACCATGGCGATGACCCCGCCCTCCTCGATCGGCTCCACCTCAGGCACCTCGATCAGACGCGCCAGGTGCGCCAGGACCATGCGCCAAGCCTGACGCGGGTCTTCGATCTCACCGGCCCGCTCAAGCAGATCACGGGCGATCGGGCCAGACAGGCCCAGGCGCTGCAAGCGACGCCAGAGGTTGGCCTGCTGCGGCTTGTTGCCCTGCAATTGGCCCCAGGCAAGCGAGCCAAGCTGCACTTCAAGCAGCTCGCGCAAGCCCGAAAGCTCCGAACGCATGGCGTCGAAGACGCGCTTGTCGACCGTCGGGGCCGCAGGGGCCGGCGCGGGCGCCGGAACATCCACATGCGGCTCGACCAGCGGCTCGGACGCGGTCAGCGACAGGCCGGCAAACAATTGCCGGTTGCCGAGTTCGGCGTCACCACGCCCGTCCAGCTCGGCCTGGGCGGTGGCGATGCGCGAATGGGTCTTGCGCAGCTCGTCCTCGAGCTCGACATTCGGCACGCGTGGGGCCAGGGCGGACAGTTTGTAGTCCAGCGCGGCCGTCAGTTCGACACCGCCGGCGATACGCCGGTTGCCGATGATTGCGGCATCGGCGCCAAGCTCATCACGGACCAGCTTCATGGCCTGACGCATATCGGCGGCGAAAAAACGCTTAACTTGCATAACCCACTACCTCAGCCGTTAGGGCCCACGGTGGCAACGATGGTGACTTGCTTGTTGTCCGGTATTTCCTGGTACGCCAGCACATGCAGGTTGGGCACGGCCAGACGACCGAATCTCGACAGCATGGCACGGATCGGGCCGGCGACCAGGAGGATGGCCGGCTGGCCTTGCATCTCCTGGCGCTGCGCCGCCTCGATCAGCGAACGCTGCAGCTTCTCGGCCATGCTCGGTTCAAGAAGAACACCGTCTTCCTGACCCTGCCCGGCCCTTTGCAGACTATTGAGCAAGATCTGTTCCAACCTTGGTTCAAGAGTGATCACAGGCAGCTCGGACTCAACGCCGACAATGCTTTGCACGATGGCGCGTGACAAGCCGACCCGCACCGAAGCCACCAACGCGGCGGTATCTTGACTCTTGGCGGCATTGTTGGCGATGGCCTCGGCAATGCTGCGGATGTCACGCACGGGCACCTGCTCGGCAAGCAGGGCCTGCAGGACCTTGAGCAACCCCGACAAGGAAATGACACCCGGCACCAGTTCCTCGGCAAGTTTCGGCGATGCCTTGGACAGCACCTGCAGCAATTGCTGGACCTCTTCATGGCCGATCAGCTCGTGGCAGTGCTTCTGCAGGATCTGATTCAGGTGAGTGGCGACCACGGTGCTGGCATCGACCACCGTGTAACCCAAGGACTGCGCCTGGGCGCGCTGGGCCACATCGATCCACACCGCCTCCAGGCCAAAGGCCGGGTCGCGCGCGGCGATACCATTGAGGGTGCCGAACACCTGCCCAGGGTTGATCGCAAGCTCGCGGTCCGGGTAGATCTCGGCCTCGGCCAGGATCACTCCCATCAACGTCAGGCGATAGGCACTGGGCTGCAGGTCGAGGTTGTCGCGAATGTGCACGGTGGGCATGAGAAAGCCCAGGTCTTGCGAGAGCTTCTTGCGTACGCCCTTGATCCGCGCCAGCAACTGGCCGCCCTGGTTGCGGTCGACCAGCGGAATCAGGCGATAGCCGACTTCCAGGCCGATCATGTCGATCGGCGTGACGTCGTCCCAGCCCAGCTCCTTGGTTTCCATGGCGCGCTGCGGCGATGGCAGCAGATCCTGTTGGCGCTGCGCTTCCTGCACGGCCAGGAGCTTGGCCTTCTGCTGCTTCTTCCACACCATGTAGGCGCCGCCGCCGGCCAGCACGCCGAGGCTGAGGAAGGCGATGTGTGGCATACCCGGCACCAGCCCCATCACCACCATCAGCGCGCCGGAAACGGCCAGCGCCTTGGGCGAATCGAACATCTGCCGGTTGATCAGCTTGCCCATGTCCTCGGAGCCCGAGGCGCGGGTGACCATGATCGCGGCCGCAGTGGACAGCAGCAGCGAGGGCAACTGCGCCACCAAACCGTCACCGATGGTCAACAACGCGTACACCTTGCCGGCGTCGCTGAAGGTCATGCCATGCTGCAGCATGCCGATGAGCATGCCGCCGATGAGGTTGATGAACAGGATGAGCAGGCCGGCGATGGCGTCACCACGCACGAACTTGCTGGCACCGTCCATCGAACCATAGAACTCGGCCTCCTGGGCGACCTCGGCACGACGCGCCTTGGCCTGGGCCTGGTCGATCAGGCCGGCGTTGAGGTCGGCGTCGATGGCCATCTGCTTGCCGGGCATGGCGTCGAGGGTGAAGCGCGCGCTCACCTCGGAAATACGCCCGGCACCCTTGGTCACCACGACAAAGTTGATGATCATCAGGATGGCGAACACCACCGCACCGACCACGTAGTTGCCGCCGATCACCACCTCACCGAAGGCCTGGATCACCTTGCCCGCCGCTCCGTGGCCCTCCTGGCCGTGGAGCATGACCACGCGGGTCGAGGCGACGTTGAGCGCCAGGCGCAGCAGCGTCGCCACCAGCAGGATGGTCGGAAAGGCGGCGAAATCCAGTGGGCGCAGGGCGTAGACGCAGACCAGCAGGACCACGATCGACAGCGCGATGTTGAAGGTGAAGAACACATCGAGCAGGAACGGCGGGATGGGCAACATCATCATTGCCAGCATCACCAGCAGCAACAGCGGCACACCCAGGTTCCCCCGACCGAGACCGGCCAGGTTGTTACGGGCGTTGCTGATTAACTGAGCGCGATCCACCGGGTATCCTCTTCAAGCAAAACTTTGACGCCTTGACGGCGCTTGGGCGTGGCTTTGCAAGAAGCTTTCCAACTTTGCCTGGATGCGGGGCCAGGCGGTCTGTTGCGGTGTTTTCGCGGTCCACCGCGGTGTTCTTTTCGCGGGCAAGCCCGCTCCTACAGGATCAATTGTCGCGCTGCAGGTCCGGGGGAATCGGCAGATCCTTCTTCAGCGGCTCGGGCGGCTTGCCCTTGCCCGAGCGGTACTGGCGAATCTGGAACACGTACGCCAGCACCTGCGCCACCGCCAGGTACAGCCCGGCCGGAATTTCGTGCTCGAGCTCGGTCGAGTAGTAGATCGCCCGTGCCAGCGCCGGCGATTCGAGGATCTGTACCTTGTGCTCCTGGCCGATCTCGCGGATCTTCAACGCCAGGAAGTCGGTGCCCTTGGCCAGCAGCAGCGGCGCCGCACCGCCCTTCTCCGGGTCGTACTTGAGCGCCACGGCATAGTGCGTCGGGTTGGTGATGATCACATCGGCCTCGGGCACCGCCGCCATCATCCTGCGCTGCGACGCCTCGCGCTGCAGTTGGCGAATGCGCTGCTTCACCTCCGGCTTGCCCTCGGTATCCTTGTATTCGTCGCGCACTTCCTGCTTGGTCATCTTCAGCTTCTTGTGCGTCTGCCAGAGCTGGAACGGCACATCGACGATGGCGATCAGCAGCAGACCCGCCGCCATCCACAAGGCGCTCCAGCCCACCACCTGCACGCTGTGGATGATCGCCTGCTCGAGCGGCTCCTTGGCAATCGCCATCAGCGCCTCGCGGTCGTTGGCCAGCACTACCAGCGCCACCACCAGCACCAGGAAGAACTTGGCCACCGCCTTGAGCAGTTCGGTCAGCGAGTTCAGCGAGAACATGCGTTTGATCCCGGACAGCGGGTTCATCCGGCTGAACTTGGGCTGCAGCAAGGAGCCGGAAAACAGAAAGCCGCCCAGGGCGATAGGGGCCACGAACGATACGACGAACAGCAGCACCAGCACCGGCTGGGTGGCCCAGATGGCCATCTTGCCCGAGGCCATCAGGAAGGCGCCCATGGCCCGCTCGTCGACTATCACTTCGCGCGACAGGCTGAAGTTAACGCGCATCAGCGTCATCAGGGTTTCGGCAAGGTGGCCGCCGAAGGCCAGCAAGGCGCCGGCGCCGCCGAGGGTCACCGCGAAGGTGTTGAGCTCTTTGGAACGGGCGATGTCACCCTTTTCCCGTGCGTCGCGCTTGCGCTTCTCGGTAGGTTCCTCTGTCTTGTCCTGACCGCTCTCGCTCTCTGCCATGCTCAGGGCGCCCGTGCCAGCTCACGCAGCCACTGCAAGGCCTCGCTGGCCAGTTGCTGGTAGTGCGAGAGGATGTCGGCAAGCCCGACCCAGAAAATGGCCAGCCCCAGCACCAGGGTCAGCGGGAAACCAATGGAGAAGATGTTCAGCTGTGGCGCAGCTCGGGTCATCACACCAAAGGCGATGTTGATCACCAACAGGGCTGCGATGACTGGCAGGATCAGAACCAGCCCCGCTCCCAGCACCCAGCCCAGGCGTCCGGCAATCTCCCAGAAATGCGCGACCACCAGGGCATTGCCCACCGGCAGCGTGGTGAAGCTTTCGGTCAATACCTCGATCACCACCAGGTGGCCGTTCATCAACAGGAACAGCACACTCACCAGCATGGTCAGGAACTGCCCGACCACCGCCACGTTGACGCCGTTGGCCGGGTCGATCATCGAGGCCATCGCCATGCCCAGCTGAATCGCCACGATCTGCCCGGCGACGACGAACGCCTGGAACAGCATCTGCAAGGAGAACCCGAACAGCGCGCCGACAATGATCTGTTCGGCGCACAGCAGCACGCCACGCACGCTCAAGGGCTCGAACTCGGGCAGCGGTGGCAGGCCGGGCACGATCACCACGGTGATCGCGACCGCCACATACAGGCGTATGCGCGCCGGCAGCATGCGCGTACCGAACACCGGCATGGTCATCAGCACCGCTGCCACGCGAAACAGCGGCAGGATGAAGGTGGCGACCCAGGTGCCGATCTGCGCGGCGCTCAGCTCGAGCATGGGCTCATCATCCGATCAACTGCGGAATGCCGCTGTACAGGCCGGTCATGTATTCCATGAACTTCTGCACCAGCCACGGACCGACCACGATCAGGGTGATCAGCATCACCAGCAGGCGCGGCAGGAAGCTCAGGGTCTGTTCGTTGATCTGCGTGGCCGCCTGGAAGATCGCCACCAGCAGGCCGACCAGCAGGCTCGGCACCACCAGCACCGCCACCATCAGGGCAGTCAGCCAGAGCGCATCGCGGAACAGGTCGACGGCAACTTCAGGGGTCATCGAAAACTCTCCTTGAGTGGCCTCAGACGCCGCCGAAACTGCCGGCCAGCGTACCCATGATCAGCGCCCAGCCATCGACCAGGACGAACAGCATGATCTTGAACGGCAGCGAGATGATCAGCGGCGACAGCATCATCATACCCATCGCCATCAGCACGCTGGCGACCACCATGTCGATGATCAGGAACGGGATGAAGATCATGAAGCCGATCTGGAACGCGGTCTTGAGCTCGGAGGTGACGAATGCCGGCACCAGGATGGTCAGCGGCACCTGGTCGGGGCCGGCGATGTCGGTGCGCTTGGACAGGCGCATGAACAGGTCCAGATCGCTTTGCCGGGTCTGCGCCAGCATGAAGTCCTTCAGCGGCCCCTGGGCTTTGTCGATGGCCTGTTGCGCGGTCATCTGTTCGTTCAGGTAGGGCTGCAACGCGTCACGATTCACCCGATCGAACACCGGCGCCATGATGAACATGGTCAGGAACAGGGCCATGCCGGTGAGCAACTGGTTCGACGGCGTCTGCTGCAGGCCCAGGGCCTGGCGCAGGATGGAGAAGACGATGATGATGCGGGTGAAGCTGGTCATCAGGATGACGAACGCCGGAATGAAGCTCAGCGCCGTCATGATCAACAGGATCTGCAGGCTGACCGAATATTCCTGCTGGCCGTCAGGCCCATTGGACAGGGTGATGGCCGGGATCGACAACGGATCGGCGGCCAGGGCCACAGGCGCGGCCAGCAGCAGCGCCAGGGTCAACAGTAAGCGCAGCGCGCCGCTCATCACTTCTTGTCCTTCTGGTCCTTGCCCATCAGCTCGAGCAGCCGCTGGGCGAATTCCGGTGCCGCCTGACGCGCGCCGACAGGCACCTCCACGGGCTCGGCCATGACGTGCAGCGCCTCGATGCTGCCAGGGCTATGACCGATCAGGATCTGTTCCTTGCCCACCTGCACCAGCAGCAGGCGGTCGCGCGGGCCGAGGGCTCGGCTGCCGACGATCTCGATCACCTGCCCGCCGCGCGGCTGTGCCACCTGCAGGCGGCGCAACAGCCAGGCGAGCAGGAAGATGGCGCCCACCACCACGAGCAGGCCGAAGACCATCTGCGCCAGTTGCCCCCCCATGCCGCCGGGCGTGGACGTGCTGGCCGGCACCGACGCGGGGTCAGCTGCGCCGATCACCACCTCGCTGGCGAGCAATGTGCCCAGGGCGGCGACGCCGCGTATCAGGCCCTTCACTCAGCGCAGCTTCTTGATGCGTTCGCTGGGGCTGATCACGTCGGTCAGGCGAATGCCGAACTTCTCGTTGACCACCACCACTTCGCCATGGGCGATCAGCGTGCCATTGACCAGTACATCCAGCGGTTCGCCTGCCAGGCGATCGAGTTCGATGACCGACCCCTGGTTCAGTTGCAGCAGGTTGCGAATGCTGATTTCCGTGGCGCCCACTTCCATGGAGATGCTCACTGGAATGTCCAGGATCACGTCCAGGTTCGGCCCTTCCAGGCCGACGTTCTCGCTCGGCCGCGGGGAGCTGGCGAACTCTTCCATCGGCAAGCGACCTGCGCCGGAGGAGCGACCATTGTCAGCTGCCAGCAGCGCATCGATGTCCGCCTGGCCGGCATCACCGGTTTCTTCCAGGGCTGCCGCCCACTCATCGGCCAGGGCCTGTTCCTCTGGGGAGGTGATCTCGTTTTCGTTAGCCATAAAGTCCTCGACAGGCTTTCAATTCGTAGTGCGACCGGCTCGCCGTCAGCGGCGCTCGATCGGGTCGATGATCTGCAGCGACAGGGTGCCCTTGTGCGAGCCCAGACGCGCCTTGAACGACGGCACGCCGTTGGCGCGCAGTACCAGGTGTTCGGGCAGCTCTACCGGAATCACATCGCCCGGCTGCATGTGCAGGATGTCGCGCAGCTTGAGCTGACGACGGGCAACGGTGGCCGAGAGCGGCACATTGACGTCCAGCACGTCCTCGCGCAGGGCCTTGACCCAACGCTCGTCCTGGTCGTCCAGGTCGGACTGGAAACCGGCATCGAGCATCTCGCGCACCGGTTCGATCATCGAATACGGCATGGTCACGTGCAGGTCGCCGCCGCCGCCATCGAGCTCGATGTGGAAGGTCGAGACCACCACCGCCTCGCTGGGCCCGACGATGTTGGCCATGGCCGGGTTGACCTCGGAGTTCATGTATTCGAAGTTCACCGGCATGATCGCCTGCCAGGCTTCCTTGAGGTCGACGAAGCACTGGTCCAGGACCATGCGCACCACACGCAGCTCGGTCGGGGTGAACTCACGGCCTTCGATCTTGGCGTGGCGCCCGTCGCCACCGAAGAAATTGTCCACCAGCTTGAACACCAGCTTGGCGTCGAGGATGAACAGCGAGGTGCCGCGCAGCGGCTTGATCTTGACCAGATTGAGGCTGGTCGGCACGTACAGCGAATGCACGTACTCGCCGAACTTCATCACCTGCACGCCACCCACCGCCACGTCGGCGGAGCGACGCAGCAGGTTGAACATGCTGATGCGGGTGTAACGGGCGAAGCGCTCGTTGATCATCTCCAGGGTCGGCATGCGACCGCGGACGATCCGGTCCTGGCTGGTCAGGTCGTAGCTCTTGACGCCACCGGGTTCGGCAGCGCTCTCGGTCTGTACCAGCCCATCGTCGACCCCATGCAGCAGGGCATCGATCTCATCCTGGGACAGCAGGTCCTGCACGGCCATCGAGTGTGCTCCTACTGCAATACGAAATTGGTGAACAGCAACTGGTCGATGACCGGCTTGCCGACTTCCTTCTGCGCCACTTCCTGGACCACCGCAGTGGCCTTCTGGCGCAGCATTTCCTGGCCCACGGCACTGCTGGCCAGGCTGTCGAAGCCTTGCCCGGAGAACATCATCACCAGATTGTTGCGAATCACCGGCATGTGCACTTTCAGCGCATCGAGGTCAGCCTGGTTGCGGCCCTGCAGGGTAATGCTCACCTGCATGTAGCGCTGGCGGCCGTTCTGGTTGAAATTGACCACGAAGGCCGGCGCCAGGGGCTCGTAGATCGCCGCTTGCTTGACGCTGGCCACGGCAGGGTCGGCCGCAGGTGCAGGCTCGCTCTTGTGCATGATGAACCAGGTGGCGCCCACCGACAGGCCCACGGCCAGCAGCAAGGCCAGCACCAGCAGCAGGATCAGCTTCAGTTTGCCTTTAGTGGCGGGGTCTTTGACTGCGTCGCTCTTCGCCATGCCAATAATCCGTCGTCCATCGGGGTTTCAAGAAAGGATGACGTGGCTGAGCAAGTGTTATGCCAGATTTGGCCGAGCGGGCTTGAGGAGGTGGTAGGAGCGGGCTTGCCCGCGAACACGGGCGTAGCCCGTGCCAGGCAGCGCGGTGTATTTTTCGCGGGCAAGCCCGCTCCCACAGGGATTTGGGCTGGCTTCTAGATTTTGAGCAAGACAGTTGCTCACAAAAGCCCGCACCGGTGTCAGACGCAGCCCCGAATGATCAGGCGTAGTAATCGACCGCACTGTCGCCGATCACCACCTGCTGCTCCACCGGCCGCGAAGCATCGGCCAGCTCACCGTCCTCGCCCGCCTCCCCGGCGCGACGCGCAGCGACACCAGACAGATTCGATCCCCCCTGCTGGGCCTGCTGCTGTTGCTGACGCGACTGGTCGGCGACGTTGACGTCAGGCTGGGCCAGCCCCTGCTGGGCGAACAGTTCGCGCAGACGGTACAGCTGGCTGTCCAGCGCATCGCGCACGCCGGCGTGACCACTGATGAAAGTCACCTGGGTGGCCTGGTCCGACGCGACATTGACGCGAATGTCCAGTCGCCCCAGCTCTGCAGGCTCGAGCTGGATGTCGGCCGACTTGAGGTTCTGGCTCGACAGGTACATGACGCGATTGACCAACCCTTCGGTCCAGGCCCCCTGATTCATCGCCAGGGGCTGGTGCAGCGGATTGGTCGGCGGTACGGCATGGGCAGTCTTGGCGGTGACGGCCTGGGTCAGGTTGGCCAGGCGATTGGCGAAGTCGTCCACGCGGGTGTCGCTGTCGGCATGCTTGACGTCCTTCAGACCATTGGACAACAGCTCGGAGAAGCCTTTTTCGCCAGGCTGTGATTGTCCGCGCTCGGATTCACCCTCAGGCTTGACCGCCAGGTTCGCCAAGGTATTGACGTTGGCCTGGGCACTGTCGTCCTGGGCCTGGGTCTTGTCACCCTGGCCAGAGGCGTGCGTCGAGGTGGTGCCTTTGGCCTGGGCGCTCTGCTCGAGCGCCAGGCGCAAGGTCGGCATGTTCGCCAGGGCGTCGGCCTCGGGATCGAAGTCGCTGTCGTCCTGCTCGGCTACCGGCGGCGCCAGCTCTTCAGGAACAGGTTGCGCAGCAGGCTGCTGGATCGCGGCCTGCAGCACCGGGGCGACGGCTTCGGCCTGGGCCTGGAGCAATTGCGCACCCGCCTGGGCGTCGGTCACCTGCCCTGCCACCAGGCTCGCGTCCAGGGAGCTCGAGTCGCTTGCCTGATTGGCGTCGCTGGAAGCCTGCTGGGTACTGTCACCCGCCTGTTGAGTGCTGTCGCTACCCTGATTGTTCTTGTCAGCGGCCGATGTGGCCTTGTTGCTGTTGGCTGGCAAGTTCTTGCCATTACCGGCAACCGGCGAAGATCGGTCGTTGCCGCCCTTGCCGCCGGCATTGAAGTCAGGCTTGTCCTTGGGCGCCGCTACAAAGGCCTTGTCGTTGCGCACCGGCATCTTGTCGCGCTGCTGTCGGGCCATCAGCTGGTCGAAGCCGCTGCCCTGGTTGCCCGGTGCTTGCGGGGTTTTGTCCGCCGCAGGACTGGTCGCCCGCGAGGTCGCGTTGGCGAGGCCGGCTTGCAACAAGGGATTGGATGCGACAGGCATTGAAACTCTCCACGCCAGTGAACCGAAATAGAATCTGGGTGAAGACAGGCAAAACTCGCGCCAATTTTGCCGTCAGCCTGCAGAAACCCGCTCGCGCTCGCTACGGTAGAAGCGCTGGACCTCGACGAACTCCTGGTCGATCCGATTGATCAGGTCCTCGATGCCATACAAAGGCTGTTGCCGCACACGCTCCTCGAGCTGCTGGCACAGACTGGCCAGGCCAACTGCGCCCATGTTGCTGCTGCTGCCCTTGAAGCTGTGGGCGGCCATCCCCAACTCGCTGGCGTCCTTGGCCTCGTGCAACTGACTGAGACGGCGCTCGGAGTCTTCCAGGAAGGTTTCCAGCAACTGCAGGTAGCCATCTTCCATGACCTCCTGCAGGTCGCTAAGGACCTTTTGATCGATATGCTCGTGTGTCACTTGCTCACTCCTTGATCAAGCTTGATTATGCCTCAATCGCCGAGGCCGCTCACCAACCGAACTCCACCCGCGCCCGCCGCCCCTCGTCGAGCCATTGAGCCTTGACGCCCAAGCGCTGTACCAACTGTAGCCCACGCCCGCTGAAACCTTTTTCCGACGCAGGGCGCCCCAAGACTTTCTCGATATCAAAACCCGTGCCACTGTCGCTGATCTCAACTGTCAGACGACCACCTGCCGCCATGGGTTCCACCCTCAGTGCGATCTGCACGAAGCCCTCGGACAACGCGGCCAGGCGCCGACCGCGTTCGCGGTAGTACTCGGCAAATCCCTCGGCATCCTGCTTGAGCCGTGAGTCCATGCCCAACACCCCGTGCTCCAGCGCATTGGAATACAGCTCACCGAGGACACTGTGCAACACCCCGCTGCTGGGACGCAGACCATGGATTTCCTGGAGGAACTGCAACAGATATGGCACCGGGTTGAAGCGCTTCAGGCTGTCGGCATGCAGCACCAGCGACAACGACCAATCCAGCGGACTGGAGCGACCGCTGTCGGAATACACCGGCGCCACAGGTGCCAGGCCACCAGGTTCGGCCATGCGGATATCGCACAGGCTGATGTCGTCTCGCGGCACACCACCAAAACGCTCCAGCGCCTGCATCACTTCATCGAACAGTCGCCCAGGATCGCGGTTGGCCGCCAACACCTCACGCAAGCGCTCCACACCAAACAATCGATCCGTCGCATCGCTGGTATCGACCACGCCATCGGACAGCAGGAACAATCGCTCCCCCGCTGCCAGCGGCAGTATGTCGGTGCGGTCGTCAAAATGCTCGGGCGCCAGGATGCCCAGCGGCAAGTGCCGGGATTGCAGCACAGACAGCACCTCGCCGGCGGCCGACAAACGATAGCCATCGGGCATGCCCCCGTTCCACACCTCGACCGTGCCACGCTCGAAACTCAGGTTCAGCAGCAGCGCACAACAGAACATGTCCACCGGCAGGATGCGCTTGAGCTTGGCGTTCATCTCGCGCAGCGTCTCGACCAAACCATAGCCCTTGGCGGTCATGCCATAGAACACCTCGGCCAGGGGCATCGCCCCCACGGCCGCCGGCAGGCCGTGACCGGTGAAATCACCCAGCAGCACATGCATGTCGCCCGAAGGCGCGAACGCCGCCAGCAGCAGATCGCCGTTGAACAATGCGTAGGGCGACTGCAGATAGCGGATGTTGCTGCTTCTCAAGCAACCGGAATGGGCGACCTTGTCGAACACCGCTTTGGCTACGCGCTGCTCGTTGAGCAGGTGATGGTGATGCCGGGCCAGTTCGTCGCGCTGCTCCAGCACCGTGGCCTGCAGCCGACGCAGGCGATCCATGGCGCCGATCTTGGCAGCCAGAATCACTGCGCTATACGGCTTGGCCATGAAATCGTCGCCGCCGGCTTCCAGGCAACGCACCAGCCCCTGCTCCTCGTTCATCGAGGTGAGGAAGATGATCGGTATCAACGCTTCACCGGCCATGGCCTTGATCCGTCGCGCCGCCTCGAATCCATCCATCACCGGCATCAAGGCGTCGAGCAGCACCAGGTCCGGCCTCTGTTCGGCGAACAGCGCAACGGCCTGCTCGCCGTTTTCGGCAGTGACCACCTCGTGTCCCTGGCGCCGCACGATCTGCGCGAGCAGCAAGCGGTCCGCGGCACCGTCCTCGGCGATCAGCACCCTCAATCCCTGTTCGGCGGGCATGAGCGGCCTCAGCTGACGTCGAACAATTTTTCGAAGTTGGAAATGGCGAGGATCTTGCGCACATCAGAACTGGTATTGATCACTTTGATATCCGAGTGGTCACCACCGGCGTGATCGCGCAACAGCAGCAGCATGCCCAGCGCTGAGCTGTCCAGGTACGTCGCATCCTTGAGATCCACCACGACCGAGTCCGGGGCCGGGTGCTGGCGCTCGTAGGCGTCACGAAATTCCTGATGCTTGCCGAAATCGAAACGGCCCTTGACCTTGATCGTCAGCTGCTTTTCGTCCGGTGAAAAATCAGTTTCGACTGCCATGCGTGCGATTCCTTCGATGATGGCTACGACTCAGGAAGGTTTAGCAGCAGCCCGGCTGGGCCGCAAGCGCAGCGGCTTTGAGCGGTGTCAGCCTGGAAAATGATTCTGCCTGGGCAAGCGCTGTGACAGCTCGTCGAGCAGCTTCTGCTCACGCTTGTCTTCGGCCCGGCGGGCTTCGTCCAGGTAACGCTGCACCAGCTTGCGCAGACCCTCGACCCGGGCGTAGGCCTGTTGCCAGGCGTCGCGGGCATTCTTGAGGTTGTTCTGGTGCCAGGTCAGGCTCTGGCGCTGCTGGGTCATGGCCGTTTCCAACTGCCCCAGAAAGCGCTGGTAGTTGACCAACCAACTGCCGCCAACGCCCTGGCTACCGCGGTTGATCCACTGCAACTGGTAGTCCTCGCGAAAACGCTCAAGCTCGGCGAGCTTGGCCTGCGCCTGGGCCACCAGTTGCTGGAAGTGGCCCATACGCTGGACAGCCTTGCGCTCGGCCTCCTCGGCCATCTCCACCACCGGCGAAAGGCGCGCGGCACGACTGGGCAGGGCCATGGCCTATCAGCCGCCCGCCGGCGGGGCGAACACCGCGCCCAGCTGCTCGCCGCTCTCGGCCATGCCGACACTCTCGTCCAGCCCCTGGCGCAAGAACGCCACCAGCTTGGACTGCAAGGCAATGGCCAGGTCGGTTTCCGGATCGCCACCGGCCACGTAGGCACCCACGCTGATCAGATCGCGACTCTGCGACAGGCGCGACCATAGTTGCTTGAACTTCTGCGCCTGGCGCAGATGGTCGGCATCCACCACCTGCGGCATCACCCGGCTGATCGAAGCCTCGATGTCGATCGCCGGATAATGCCCTTCCTCGGCCAGGCGCCGGGACAGCACGAAGTGTCCGTCCAGCACCCCACGTGCCGAATCGGCGATCGGGTCCTGCTGGTCATCCCCCTCGGAAAGCACGGTATAGAACGCGGTGATCGAACCACCACCCGCCTCACCATTACCCGCGCGCTCGACCAACTTGGGCAACTTGGCGAACACCGACGGCGGATAGCCACGGGTGGCGGGCGGCTCGCCGATGGCCAGGGCGATTTCCCGCTGCGCCTGGGCAAAACGGGTCAACGAGTCCATCAACAACAGGACATTCTTGCCCTTGTCGCGAAAATACTCGGCGATGCGCGTGCAATACATGGCTGCGCGCAGGCGCATCAGCGGTGCATCGTCGGCCGGCGAAGCGACCACCACCGAGCGCTTGAGCCCTTCTTCGCCAAGGATGTGCTCGATGAACTCCTTCACCTCGCGGCCCCGCTCGCCGATCAGGCCGACCACGATGATGTCGGCCTTGGTGAAGCGGGTCATCATGCCCAGCAGCACCGACTTACCGACACCCGTACCGGCGAACAGACCCAGGCGCTGGCCGCGACCGACAGTCAGCAGGCCGTTGATACTGCGGATACCCACATCCAGCGGCTGACTGATCGGATCACGGTTGAGCGGGTTGATCACCGGGCCATCCAGCGGCACCCAGTCCTCGGCCTTCATCCCGCCCTTGCCATCGAGGGCACGGCCGGCGCCATCGAGCACCCGTCCAAGCATGCTCATGCCCATGGGCAGGCGGCCGCTGTCGTCCAGCGGCACAACCCGCGCACCGGGGGCGATACCGGCGATACTGCCGACCGGCATGAGAAAGACCTTGCTGCCCGCAAAGCCCATCACTTCGGCCTCGACCTGCACCGGGTGGTAGCTGTCGTCGTTGATCACCATGCAGCGGCTGCCCACGGCGCCGCGCAAGCCCTCAGCTTCTAGGGTGAGGCCGACCATGCGCAGCAGACGGCCCTCGACCACCGGCTGCTCCGGCAGATTCACCGCCTCGGCATAGCCGCTCAGCCGCTTGGCGAAACTGGTGCGTTCAAGGCGCATCGGGGCTGTCCAGGTCGACCGACAGATCCGGCGCGGCAGGATGCAGTGACTGGTCGTGGGTCTGCTCGAACAACTGCGCCACGGCCTTCTCCATGCGGGTTTCCATGGTGGCATCGATGCGGCTGTGGGCCGTCTCGATGCGGCAACCACCTGGCAGCAGCGACTCGTCTTCAAGCAGCTTCCAGCTTTCCTCGTGGCGTTCGCGCAGGGCCTTGGCCAGCTCGAAATCCTGCGGATTGAGGTGGATGCGGATATTGTCTGCGCCCATCGGCAGCAGTTTCAGCGCCTCGCGCAACACATGAGTGATCTGGCTGGAATCGCTGGCCAACTCGCGACCAATCACCTGACGGGCGACATGGGCGACCAGGTGCACGAGGGACTTCTCGATCTGGGTATCCTGCTCGGCGATGGGCTCGAGCAGGTTGGCCATCAATTGCTCCAGGCTCGCCAGCTTGGCCGTCAGGGCCTCTTCGGCCTCCTGGCGCACCTTGAGCTGCGTGCTGTGGAAACCCTCGCGCTCGCCGGTGGCGAAGCCTTCGTTGTAGGCCTCCTGGCGAATCGCTTCGAGCTCTTCGAGGGTCAGCGGCTGGACTTCCTCCAGCGGCACTTCCTCGACTTCCTCGACCACCTCGGGCTCAGGTTCAGGTTCAGGCTCGGGCTCCGGATCGAAGCTGGGCAATGCCCATATATCGACACCCTCGAGGTCGCGGGCGCGGATCAGGTCGCTGGGATGTTCTTTGGTGGACATGCTGTCATGTTCTCGAAACCATGTTCAGCCAACGCGATCCCTGTGGGAGCGGGCTTGCCCGCGAAAGCGTCAGCAGGAGCAACGCGTGGCCTGACCTGGCGCCTTCGCGGGCAAACCCGCTCCCACAGGGTCAGCGCCAGTCAGAACGGTGCGCGAAATCGCTTAGATCATTTCCTCGGCACCCTTGCCACCGAGCACGATCTCGCCGGCCTCGGCCATGCGTCGAGCGATGGTGAGGATTTCCTTCTGCGCCGTTTCCACGTCGCTGACCCGCACCGGCCCCTTGGCCTCCAGGTCGTCGCGCAGCAGTTCCGAAGCACGCTTGGACATGTTCTTGAAGATCTTGTCCTTGACCTTCTCGTCCGCACCCTTGAGCGAGACCACCAGCACGTCCGAGGACACCTCGCGCAGCAGCGCCTGGATACCACGGTCGTCGACGTCGGCCAGGTTGTTGAAGACGAACATCAGGTCTTCGATCTGCTCCGACAGGTCGCTGTCGATATCGCGGATCGCATCCATCAGCTGGCCTTCCACGGAGCTGTCGAGGAAGTTCATGATGTCGGCAGCGCGCTTGATGCCGCCCAGGGTCGTGCGCGCGGCATTGGAGTTGCCGGAGAACTGCTTCTCGAGGATCTGGTTGAGCTCCTTGAGTGCCGCCGGCTGCACAGTGTTCAACGAGGAGACGCGCAGGACGATGTCCAGGCGCACCTTGTGGTCGAAATTGCTCAGCACTTCACCGGCCTGGTCGGGGTCGAGGTAGGCGACCACGATGGCCTGGATCTGCGGGTGCTCATAGCGGATGACATCGGCCACGGCACGCGGCTCCATCCACTTCAGGCTGTCCAGGCCGCTGGTGTTGCCACCGAGCAGGATGCGGTCGATCAGGCCGTTGGCCTTGTCCTCGCCAAGCGCCTGGTTGAGCATCTTGCGGATATAGCCGTCGGAGCCGACGCCCAGGCTGGTCTGGTCGCCGACGATCTCGACGAACTCGCTCATGACCTGCTCGACCTGCTCACGGTGCACGTTGCCCATCTGCGCCATGGCGACGCCAACCCGCTGCACTTCCTTGGGCCCCATGTGGCGCAGGACCTGGGCTGCATCGGTCTCGCCCAGGGACAGCAGGAGAATCGCCGCCTTGTCGACGCGGCTCAGCTTGGCGGTAACGGCTCGGTTGTCACTCATCGGCGTTGATCCACTCTTTCACGACCTGGGCGACACGGCCCGGGTCTTCGGCCACCAGGCCCTTGATTGCGTTCAGTTGCGCCTCATAGCCTTCGCTCGGGCTTGGCAACAGGATACTGCTCGGCCCGCCAAGGCTGACGCGGTCGTTGCCCAGTTCGCCGTCCAGGCCGATCATGCCGCCCAGTTCCATGTCGCTGTCGGTGGCCGCGCTCTTGCCGCCACCGGTGATGTTGTTGAGCACAGGGCGCAGCACGCCGAACACCAGCACCAGGATGAACACCACGCCCAGCACTTGCTTGATGATGTCCCAGAACCAGGGCTGCGAGTAGAACGGGATGTCGGCCAGCACTTCGCCACGGTCGGCGGAGAACGGCACGTTCATCACGGTCACGCTGTCGCCGCGGCTGGCATCGAAGCCGACCGCATCCTGCACCAGGCGAGTGAAGCGCGACAGGTCCTCGGCGCCCCAGGGCGCGCGGGTGGTCTCGCCGTTGGCATCGACCTTGACCTGATCGTCCACGACCACGGCCACCGACAGGCGGGTCAGGCGACCTTGCTGCTGGCGGGTATGGCTGATGGAGCGGTCCAGTTCGAAGTTCTTGGTGCTTTGCTGACGCTTGTCGGACGGATACGGTGCAAGCATCGGCTGGCCGGTGGCCGGGTCCATGATCTGCTGGCCGTTGGCATCGACCAGCGGCTGGCCGGGGGCGATGGCACCGGCCGGGGTACCGGTACCGGCAGCGTTCTCAGGTGCAGCAGCACCGGCTGGCGGCTGGTTGCTCAGCGCGCCGGGAACACCCTGCGGGCCCTGGCTGCTGGCACGCTGCTCGTTGACCGACTGCTCGCTGCGCAGCGCCGGCTGGTCAGGGTTGAACTGCTCGGAGGTGGATTCGACGGCGTTGAAGTCGACGTCGGCGGACACCTCGGCCTTGTAGCGGTCGTTGCCCAGCACCGGCTGCAGGATGTTGTGCACACGCTGGGTGAGCAGGCCTTCCATGCGGCGGGTGTAGTCGAACTGCTTGCCGGCCATGGTCAGCGAGGTGTCCTGCAACTGATCGGAGAGCAGATTGCCCTTCTGGTCGACTACGGTGACCTGCGACTTGTCCAGCTCCGGCACGCTGGTGGCGACCAGGTTGACGATGGCCATCACCTGACCGGCCTCCAGGTTGCGGCCCGGGAACATTTCGACCAGTACCGAAGCGCTCGGGCGGCGCTCGTCACGCACGAACACCGAGCTTTTCGGAATGGCCAGGTGCACGCGAGCAGCCTTGATGTTGTTCAGGCTGGAGATGGTACGCGCCAATTCGCCTTCCAGGCCGCGACGGTAACGGGTCGCCTCCATGAACTGGCTGGTACCCAGGCCCTGGTCCTTGTCGAGGATCTCGAAACCGATGTTGCCATCACTTGGCGCCACGCCGGCAGCGGCCAGTTTCATGCGGGCACGGGAGAGGTCATCGGCCTTGACCAGCAGTGCGCCGGAATTGGGTTCGACGGTGTAGGGAATATCAGCGGCGGCCAGGGTTTCCATGACCTGCTTGGTGTCCATGCCGGCAAGGCTGCCATACAGCGGACGGTAGTCCGGCTGCTGCGACCAGAGCACCACGGCAAAGCCGATGGCCACGCTGGCAGCCAGCCCGACCAGCAGACCGACCTGACGCAGCATGGGCATCTGCGAGATGTTTTCCAGAAACGCCATGCCGAACAGCGGCGGCTTGGCCACGGGCGGGCCACTCTTAGCGGGGGCGTTATCGACGACTGCTTCGGCCATGACTCAATTCGTCCTCAAACCGGCATCTGCATGATGTCCTGGTACGCCTGGACCAGCTTGTTGCGCACTTGGGTCAGGGCCTGGAACGACACACTGGCCTTCTGCGAGGCGATCATCACGTCGGTGAGGTCGACACCGCTCTTGCCGATCTCGAAGGCGTTGGCCAACTGGCTCGATGCCTGCTGGGTATCGCTGACCTTGTTGATGGCCTGGCCGAGCATGTCGGCAAAGCTGCTCTGGCCCGGGGCGAGCTCAGGCGCAGCGGCGACCTTGGGCAGCGACATGGCATCGGCCTGCATCGCGCGCATGTCCAACATCAGACGATTGAATTCAACACCTTGGCTCATGAACTTCTCTCTCCGGCGGCCGCATTTTTTTGACACTGATGCAGCGGGTAAAACGGTTAAAGCAACAAAGGTGCCAGCCTTCGCAAAGTCGCTCCGCAAAGGCACTTACCCGTACAGGCTGGCCTCGACATCCATCCCCGCATCGCGCATCTGCGCCAGCTTGTAGCGCAGCGTACGCGGGCTGATGCCCAGCCGTTCGGCAGCCTCCTTGCGACGCCCACGTTCGGCGCGCAAGGTATCGATGATCATCTGGAATTCATGACGACGCATATCGTCGCCCAGGCCACTGGACTCAGAAGCCGATTCGAGCGATGATGGCTCAGTGATATCACTGCTTAGTGGTGACAAGGGAATGGCGCCCGCCAGACAGAAATCCGCCGCCTCGATCACCCCACCCTGCTGCAGGATCAGCGCTCGCTGCAGCGCGTTGTCCAGCTCGCGCACGTTGCCAGGCCATGCGTGCGCCTGCAGGCATACCCGCGCTTCGGCCGACAGGCGAACCGGCGCATGCTTCATCTTGCCGACATGCTTGGCCAGCAGGCGCTCGGCCAGCGGCAGGATATCGGCGCTGCGCTCGCGCAGTGGGCGCCAGGCCAGCGGGAAGACCGAAAGGCGGTAGTACAGGTCTTCACGGAAGCGCCCGGCAGCGACTTCGCCAGCCAGGTCACGGTTGGTGGTGGCCAGCACGCGAATGTCCAGGGTGATCGGCTTGCGCCCGCCGACCCGCTCGACCTCCCGCTCCTGCAGCACGCGCAGCAGCTTGGCCTGCAGGCCCAGTGGCATTTCGGAAATCTCGTCGAGCAACAGGGTGCCGCCATCGGCTTGCTCGAACTTGCCCGCCTGAGCCGCGATGGCACCGGTGAACGCGCCTTTTTCGTGACCGAACAGCGTGGCTTCGAGCATGTTGTCTGGAATCGCCGCGCAGTTGATCGCCACGAATGGCTGCGCGGCGCGCGCCGAGCGCTGATGAATGTAACGCGCCAGCACTTCCTTGCCGGTACCCGACTCGCCCGAGATCAACACCGTGGAGTCGCTGCGCGCCACGCGGGCAGCCAGCTCGAGCAACTGCCGACTGGCCGGCTCACTGGCCACCGGCCCCTCCTCTTCGGCACCCAGGTGCCCCGCGGCATGACGATCGACCAGACTCAGCAACGCCTTGGGTTCGAACGGCTTGACCAGGTAGTCGGCAGCGCCCTGACGCATCGCCTCCACCGCACGCTCCACTGCAGCGTGCGCAGTCATCAGCAGCACGGGCAGTTGCGGGTGGTGACGACGCAGTTGCGCAAGCAGTTGATGGCCATCCATCCCCGGCATGTTCACATCACTGACCACCAACCCGAAGGCCTCTTCGGCCACGGCGTCCAGCGCCTCTTCTGCACTACCCACGGCGCGGTAGTCGAACCCGCCGATCTCCAGGGTATCGCCCAATGCCTGGCGCAAGGCACGATCGTCCTCGACCAACAAAACCTTGACCATCACTGCACCTCCGTCGATTGCCCGTCGATCAGCGGCAGCACCACCCGCACGCAAGTGCCACGCCCGACTTTCGAGAGCAGCTCAAGACTGCCCTGATGCGCCTTGACCACCGCCTTGACCACCGCCAGGCCGAGGCCGGTGCCGGTGGCCTTGGTAGTCAGGAACGGCTCGCCCAGGCGCGCCAGCAGCCGCGCGTCGATCCCGCTGCCAGCATCACTGACGCACAGGTGCAGGCTCTGCCCCCGACGCAACAGGTGTACTTTCAGGCGCGCGGGCTCCGAGCTTGCCTGCAGCGCGTTCTCGATCAGATTGAGCAAGGCGCCAACCAGGGTGTCGCGATTGCACAGCAACTCGCCCAAGTGCGTGTCGCACTGCCAGCGCACCGCATGGCCCTGCACATGGGACTGCGCAGCCTGTTGCAGCGCCTGGAACAATGCCTTTGGGGTCAGCCGGTCATTGAGCGGCAACTCGCCACGGGCGAACACCAACATGTCGCGCACCTGATGTTCAAGCTCGTGCAGACGCTCCTTCAGGCTGCCGGCGAAGCGCTGACGGGTTTCCAGAGCCAGGCCGCCCTGGTCGTCGGCCAGATGGCTGGCATAGAGCATGGCCGCCGACAGGGGCGTGCGAATCTGATGCGCCAGCGAGGCAACCATGCGCCCCAACGACGACAGACGCTCGTGACGCGCCAGTTGTCCCTGCAGGCGACGGGTTTCGGTCAGGTCGTTGAGCAGCACCAACTGACCGGGCTCGGCATCCAGCGAACGGGTGGCAATGGACAAGCGTCGACCGTCACGCAGTGACACCTCGTGGCCGTCATCCTCTCGCGGCGCGAAGCTGCGGGCGATGACCTGGCGCCAGAGCTCACCGACCAACGGCGCACCGAGCAACTCACAGGCGGCAGGGTTGGCTTCGCGCACATAGCCCTGGCCGTCGATGACGATCACCCCGCCAGGCAGCAGATCCAGCAAATGCTGCAGGCGGTTGGCCAGACGCTCCTTTTCACCCAGCTCGGCCATGCGCTGTGCGCCGACCACCTCCAGCTCGCCCTTGAGCTCGCTGACGCGGGCCTCGAGCATGTTGTACGACTCACTGAGCTGGGAGGAAACCTGGTTGAACAGGGCGAACGCCTGCTCGAGCCCTTGTCGACTTTCCTGTTCGACCGGGGTGCGTCCCTGCTGCTCAGGGGCTCGGGAGATGTGGGCGGCCTGGGGCATCGTGCTCTCTCGCATGGCTGACCGTCATAAAAACGGTACTTTGCCTGCGGTGTAGCAATAGCCGTGCCGGGGATGGGGTTTCTGAAAACACGCCAGCCCCTTGCAGGCGCAACGCGAGGTTGCGCCTGCAAGGGGCTGGGCTTCAGTCTTCGGCCTGGTCTTCGCCGCCCTGGCGACTCATGCCGTACTTGCGCATCTTCTCGACAAGCGTGGTTCGACGGATGCGCAGGCGTTCGGCGGCGCGGGCAACGATGCCGTTGGCGTCGTCCAGGGCTTGCTGGATCAGCCCCTGCTCAAGGCTGCCGAGATAGTCCTTCAGATCCAGGCCTTCCGGCGGCAGCATGGCGTGGCTGGAGAAGTTCGGCGCATGGCCGTTGATCGCCACGCGCTCTTCGAGATCGCTGCGCAAGCTGTCGACCAACTGCTCGTCTTCATCATCGACGTAGCGGAATTTTTTCGGCAGCTCGGCAACGCCGATCACCCCGTACGGATGCATGATCGCCATACGCTCGACCAGGTTGGCCAACTCACGGACGTTGCCCGGCCAGCCATGCCGGCACAGCGACATGATCGAGGCCGAGTTGAAACGGATGGAGCCGCGCTTCTCGTGCTCCATGCGCGAGATCAGCTCGTTCATCAGCAGCGGAATGTCCTCGACACGCTCGCGCAGCGGCGCCATTTCGATGGGGAAGACATTCAGGCGATAGTACAAGTCTTCGCGGAAGGTCCCCTCTTCGATCATGGTCTCGAGGTTTTTGTGGGTCGCCGCGATGATGCGCACGTCGATGCTCTGGGTCTTGTTGCTGCCAACCCGCTCGAAGGTACGCTCCTGCAGCACGCGCAGCAGCTTGACCTGCATCGGCAACGGCATGTCGCCGATCTCGTCGAGGAACAGGGTACCGCCGTTGGCCAGTTCGAAACGCCCCGCACGGCTGGTGATCGCCCCGGTGAAGGCGCCCTTCTCGTGTCCGAACAGCTCGCTTTCGAGCAGCTCGGCAGGGATCGCCCCGCAATTGACCGGCACGAAAGGCGCTTCACGGCGCTTGGAGTGATAGTGCAGGTTGCGCGCGACCACTTCCTTGCCCGTGCCGGACTCACCGAGGATCAGCACGCTGGCATCGGTGTCGGCCACCTGCTGCATCATCTGCCGCACATGCTGGATCGCGCGGCTGGTGCCAACCAGGCTGCGGAACAGGTTGGGTTCGCGCTGACGACCGCGCTCGCGCGCCTGGTCGTACATCTCACGGTAGACCTGGGCCCGGTGCAGCGAATCGAGCAACTGGCTATAGCTGGGCGGCATCTCCAGGTTGGACAGCACGCGCCGGCGCAGGTCTTCAGGGAACTCGGCAGAAGAAATTTCACCTAGAAGCAGAACTGGAAGGAACTCATCCCACGCAGCCACTGTCTTAAGCAGGCCCAGGACACTCGCCGGTGCATTCACAGCCCCGATCAGCACACACAGGACTTCCCTGCTCGAAGACAATGCCTCTACCGACTGCTGCCAGTCCGCACTGGAGCAGGAGAGGTTCTCTTCGCCGAGAAAATTCAGGACCACCGCCAGATCGCGGCGGCGTTCGCTGTCGTCATCGATCAGGAGGATCTTGGTTTCACGCCACATTCAATACTAACTTCCCTAGTCATATCGGCGCCCGCAGGCGTGCTCGACATCATTCCGACTGAAATGGTCAGTGTTCGGACGTCTGAAATTTCGAAAACAGCCACTAGTTAAGTCAAAAAA
Source organism: Pseudomonas sp. MNR3A (assembly GCF_009650575.1). Classification (NCBI taxonomy): domain Bacteria; kingdom Pseudomonadati; phylum Pseudomonadota; class Gammaproteobacteria; order Pseudomonadales; family Pseudomonadaceae; genus Pseudomonas; species Pseudomonas sp. MNR3A. The sequence goes on from NZ_VZZS01000030.1 coordinate 149,674, forward strand.
CAGCACACAGTCAAATTAATGGCGCGCAGCTTCTTGCATTGCCCAGCGATCAGCTGAACAGATGGTATACCTTTGTCGCGTTTTTTGCCTGACGGATCTGCGTCATCTCGTCGACTATCGATTGACGTTCACCACTTGCAAATTCAATCAATTGCCGATACACCGCCAGCAATTCATCCAGACTGCTCCTGACCTGTGCATCGTTTTCCTGCGCTTCGGCCAGGATATCCTCGACGCACACGCGACATGCCAGGTCGAGCTTGCCCACCGCATCCCAGTCGCGCTCAGCGAACGCTGCCAGCAAGGCATCGCGGGTCTCTTCGATACGTGCAATCACTTCGCTCATGTGCGCCTCCTGGAATTACTCTGCCGGCACCTGTTCGCCGATGGCGTCCCAGCCTTCCTTGACCGTGATCAGCAGGCGCGCCACTTCGTCGATGATCGCCGGGTCACTGTGGACGTTGGCTTCGATCAGGCGACGGCTCATGTACTGGTACAGGTTGTCGAGATCGGTCAGGCTGTCGGCGTGATTCTCCAGATCCAGCCCTTCGCGCAGGCCGCCAATGATGTCGATGGCCTTGCCGATCAGAATGCCCTTCTGGGCGACGTCCTTGCGCGCGATGGCGCCCTTGGCCTGGGCCATTCGGTCAAGACCGCCCTGCATCAGCATCTGCACCAGACGGTGCGGACTGGCTTCGGAAGTCTGCGCAGCACCGTTGACTTTCTGGTACTGCCGAAGGGCCAACATCGGGTTCATGGAACTACCTCATTGCAGCGAAAAGGTTGCGTATACCTGCTGTATCGCCAGCTCGTCAAAAAACTTTAGCCATGAAACACAAAGCCCGGTACACCTGCAAGGTGTCACCGGGCTTTTGTCGCCGCTTAGCGATCAGCCTTTCTTGGCCTGGGCATTCATCGCATCGAAGATCGAGACGATCTGCTCGCCCTGCTTCTTCATCAGGCCCAGGGCGGTGTCGAGCGCTGCGTACTTCTTGGTCAGCGAGGTGGTCAGCAGCTCGGTACGGCGGTCCAGCGCAGCCTGCTGGTCCTGCAGGTTCTTGGTCACCTTGTCGAGCGCCGACTTGCGCGAATCCAGCGAACCGCCGGTCTTGACGTAGGGATCGAGGGCCTTGGTCATCCGGTCGAAAACGCCACCGTCGGCCGTGAACAACCCCTGAATCTCCGAGCCAAGCTTCTTGTCGTTCAGTGCAGCGGTGAACTTGGTGCTGTTGAACTCAAGCGTGCCGTCTTTCTGGGTGTTGATACCCAGCTGGCTAAGGGTATTGAGCTGGGTGCCCGAACCGGCTTCGGCGACCACCTTGCCGATGTCGCTCAGCAACGAGCGCGTGGTCGGATCGTTGGTCAACGGGCCCAGGCTGGTCACGTTACCGGAAGAGTCCTTGGTCGGTGTCGTCAGGGCGGTAACAGCCTTGCGCAGGGTGTTGTAAGCATCGACAAACGACTGAACCGATTTCTTCAGGCCATCGTTATCGAGCGTCACACTCACCTTGACCCCGGTCGTGGCAGTGGGCGACGTGGTGCCGGTAAGTTCGAGGCTCAGGCCACTGACCGCGTTGTCGACGACGTTCTTGGAACTGGTCAGCTTCAAACCGTCGACGGAGAACTCGGCATCCTGTGCCAAGGCGTCGATAAAGCCGCCCCCCGCACCCACCATCTTCTGCGTGCCATCGATGGTAAGTTCGGGGATACCGCCAACGGAAATGTCACTGCCCTTGCCGGTCGTGGTAGAGCCGAACACCAGACGCGAACCGCCCGCCTCGTTGACGACGTTGGCGGTGATGCCTTCCTTGCCCAGTTCCTTGTTGATCTGGTCGCGCACGCTTTGCAGCGTGGAACCGGCAGCAACGTTGACCTTGTAGGTCTTGCCGTTCTGGCTGATGGTCAGCTCACCTTCGCTGATCGCTGAGGTCCCCCCCCCGGCGAACTGCTGGCTGGCGACCTTGGAGCCAGTGGCCAGTTGGCTTACCCGGATATCGTAGGTACCGGCAACCGCACTGTTGGTGGTCTTGATCTTGACCACGCTTTCGTTGGCGGAAGTACCGGCAAAGGCGTTGAAGGAAGGCGCATCCTTGTCGTTGAGCTTCTTCATGGCGTCCTGGAACGCCGTCAGAGCGCTACGCAGGGAGCCGATGCCCGAGAGGATCGCCGAGTTATTGCTCGACTGCCGAGCAATCTGGTTGGACTTGGCCGAAGTATCGGACTTCACCAAGGCATCGACGATCTTGCTGATCTCGAGGCCGTAGCCCACGCCTGTGCTAGGAGTAATTGCTGCCATGTCCTGCCCCTCTCTTCAACGCGCCCGCCTCGCTCCTGCAAGGCCGGCATGATTCGTAACGCGCAATGCTCGCCGCCGGTCAGACCTTGGCATTGAACAGTACACTTTTGACATCGCGCAGGCTTTCGGCGATCCGCAGGGCCTCCTCGGAGGGAATCTGACGGATCAGCTCGCCGGTTTCGCTGGCGATGACCTTGACGACAATCTTGCCGGATTCTTCATCCGTGGAAAACTCAAGATTACGTCGGGTTTCTTTCAGGAATTGCTCGATCTGCGAGACGGCTTTCTTGACGTTGTCAGTGTCGTGCACCTTGACCGCGTCCTTCTTGCCACCCTCGGCGGATGCTTCCAACGGCCGCGAGACCGGCTTGTCGGCAACCTGCTCGGCCGAACGTGCGGCCGGATAAGACAGGTTCAGCTTGACGCTCATGTCCATGTCCACCACCTCGTAATGAAAAGGCGGGGGAGCGCCGCAAGTGCACTCCCCCGCCAGCAGCTATCAGGCAGATTAGCCCAGCAGCTTCAGAACTGCCGACGGCAGCTGGTTGGCCTGGGCCAGAACCGAGGTCGAAGCTTGCTGCAGGGTCTGCTGCTTGGTCAGCTGGGCAGTTTCGGCAGCGAAGTCGGTGTCCTGTACACGGCCACGAGCAGCTTCGGCGTTCTCGTTGATGTTCTGCAGGTTGTTGATGGTGCTGGTCAGACGGTTCTGGGCGGCACCCAGGTCAGCACGGTTGGTGTTGATTGCCTGCAGGGCAGCGTCGATTGCGCTGATGGCGGCGGTGAAGGTCTGCTCGGCGGCGGTGCTGTTGGCACCGGTGATGCTCTTGCCAGCCAGGGCGGTCAGCGCAGCGCCAGTACCGGTGGTTTTCATCGCGGCACTGAGAGTCACGGTGATCTGGTTGGCGGAGCCGGAGTTGGAGCCGACCTGGAAGGTCATGACGCCAGCGGTACCGTCCAGCAGGTTCTTGCCGTTCAGCTGGGTGGAGTCGGCGATACGGTCGATTTCCGACAGCATCGACTGGAACTCTTTGTCCAGAGCGTCACGGTCTTGCTGGCTGTTGGAGTCGTTTCGGGACTGGACGGCCAGTTCACGCATACGCTGCAGGATGTTGGTCTGCTCTTGCATCGCGCCTTCAGCGGTCTGGGCGATGGAGATACCGTCGTTGGCGTTCTTGATAGCCATGGTCTGACCGCGGATCTGCGAGGTCATGCGGGTAGCGATCTGCAGGCCGGCGGCGTCGTCTTTGGCGCTGTTGATTTTCAGGCCGGACGACAGACGGGTCATCGAGGTGCTCAGAGCGTCGGAAGCACGGCTCAGGTTTTTCTGAACGCCCAGAGAGGTGGTGTTGGTGTTAACGGTCAAAGCCATGACGAATTCCTCGTTGGATTGGGTACTGCGGCTTCCGGCCCTGGCGTTTGCCGGGTGTGTGGCCTAGAGAACCTTCGTAATGGTTATCGTCGTCGTGGCGGTTTGCTTTAGGGGGTTTTGCGATTTTTTTTAGTGGCACGCTGCCACCCCAATGAAATCAAGGGTTTGACGCCAGAAATACAGCGTCCGCCGGGGCCCGCAGAACTGCCAAATAGACAGCAGAAATGCAAAAGCGCCGAACGGTTACCCGTTCGGCGCTTTTGCAGATACCGCGACAACACTCAATCAGTGCGTTCGATGATCGCCGAACCCCACGACAAGCCGACGCCAAAGCCACTGAGAGCAACACGCTTGTGGGTCGAACCCAGCACATGCTTCTCCAGCAGCAACGGAATGCTGGAGGAAACGGTATTGCCGGTCTCGACCATGTCCTTGACGAACTTGCCCTTGTGCGCGCCCTCATCGAAGCGCGCCGACACCGCATCGACGATGGCCGCGCTGCCCTGATGCAGGCAATACAGGTCGATGTCGTCAGCCTTGAGCTGGCTGGCCTCGAGCAACTGGTTCAGGTGCGCCGGTACCTTGACCAGGGCGAAGTTGTAGACCTGACGACCGTTCATGAAGAACTTGCCATCGGTGGTGCGCAGGTGCTCGGCACCGGCACCGTCGCTACCGAACAGCGACTTGCCCAGTTGCCAGGCCGCGCCCTCGCCCATCCAGGTCGCAGTGGCGGCGTCACCGAACAGCATGGTGGTGTTGCGGTCTTCAGGGTCGACGATCTTCGAGTACGGATCGGCGGTGATCAGCAGGCCGTTCTTCAGGCCCGCAGCTTCCATGAAGCCTTTCATCGCGTACAGGCCGTAGACATAGCCCGAGCACCCGAGCGAAACGTCGAACGCTGCAACATGGGTCGCAAGCCCCAGCTTGTGCTGGACGATGGCGGCGGTGTGCGGCAGGCCCTCGGCGTCGCCATTCTGGGTGACGACGATCACTGCATCGATGCTGGCAGGGTCGAGCGAAGGATTGGCGGCGAACAGATTGCGCGCGGCCTCGACACACAGGTCGGAAGTTTCCTGCTCGCTGTCCTTGCGCGGCAAGAACGTGGAGCCGATCTTGCCGAAGATGAAATCCTGGTCCTTGCCGAATTTTGCGCCCTGGGCGTAGTTGTCTACCCCTTGAGTCGGCAGGTAACTGGCGATGCTTTTAATGCCAATCATGTGGCTTCCCGTTCAATAACAGCGAAGTAGCCCACGGCGTACGCAACGACGAAACGCCAGGAAACACGGGACGCCCCTGTTCCTGACCACGTTTTGGCTGCGCGACGGCGGCTCCTAGTTTGGACAATATACAGTGAAGATGCGCGAAGTGACTCTCAAGTCACGCGTTTTTTGTCGAATGGACACCGCAGCGTCACATCCTCACTGCGCCCCCCCCTCAATCGGGTAACCAGGCGCGGCGCCAGCTCTCCAGTCGCGTCCCTTCGAGCAGCCACTGCCCACGCACCGCCGCCTGCAACGCATCACCCAATGCCGCCGACGCGTCGCGGTCGGACAAGTGCAGACGGATCGCCTGCAGCCACTCGTCGGGCTGGTTGCCCGCACGCGACAGCGGCAAGGCATCGCCTGCGGCAAAGCCCGGCACTCGACTGCAGATCACCGGATGACCACAGGCCGCGTGCTGCAACACGCGCATGTCGCCAGAGCAGGCGTTTTCCATCGAGTCGGCCATGGGCACCAGAGCCAGATCGAGATTCAACGCCGCCAGGGCCTCGCCGAGACGCCCTGGCTCGACCGCTGGGTGCGACTCGCTGACGAACGGCTTCAAGCTACCGGGACACTCACCCAGCACCACCCACTCGACTTCACCCGACAAGGCCGGGACTACCTGTTCGAGCATCTCGTCGTCCTTGCCGGCGATCCAGCCAAGACGTGGCAGTTCTCCTGCGCGTCGCTCGCCCTTCAGGCGGCCCCAGCCGACCGGCAAGGCGCTCTCCAACACCCGGATATCGTGGTGCAGCCCCTGCAGCCGCTCGGCCAGCACGGGGGTCGACACCAGTACCCGGTCAGCGTGCATCAACGCCGCCTGCAGGCGCTGCAGCAGATCCTCGCTGGACTCGAACTGTGCAAGCGCGGGATAACTGTCGAGCACCACCACTTTCAGCGCCCGGGAGAATGCACTCAGCCGACGCAGGGTCAGCAGCCCTGCATCATCCAGCGGTCGCTGCAGGATCACGCTGGTCGGGGCAAAACGCTCCAGCTCCACCGCAGACAACAGCCCGACGGTCGCGGCACCGTCGAGCAACGCGTTTTCGCACATCGCACCCAGCGGATGGATCAGACGCGACAGAGCCTGCTCATCCTGCTCGGCAATGCAAGCCAACACTCGCGGCACCTTGCCGAGCAGCGGTCGCCAGCTCAGGTCATTGCTTTGCAGCACGAAACCTTGCCCGGCACGCAGCGAGAAATTGCCGTTGTAGGCCGGGTCATGTGCCAGACGCGGCAACCAACGTGCATACAACGCGTCGTGCTGCTCTTCGCTGGCCAGCGCATCGCGTGGCGCATCCAGCAGCAAGCGCGCATGCGGCGTCCAGACATTCAGATAGCCAGCCTGATGCAGTTTCAGGCACAGGTCGACATCGGCCCAGGGCGCCAGCAACTCGCTGGCATCGAAGCCGCCTGCCTCGTGGAACAGTTCGCGCCGCAGCATCAGGCACTCGCCACCAACAGCAGCGAAGTTCTGCTCCAGCGCCAGGCGCGCCATGTAGCCCGCAGACTGCGCAGGCAGGCCGGCGAACGCCGGCCCCACAGAGCCGTCGATCCCGAGCAGCAAGCCGGCCTGGCGTACCGTGCCGTCACCAACCAGCAACTTGCCACCGACGGCACCGACTTCGGGGCGCTGGGCATGATTGAGCAGCGCCGCTAACCAGTTGCCATCGAGCACCGCGGCGCGGCCGTCGAGCCAGACCAGATAATCACCCCGCGCCTCCTGCGCAGCCGCGTTGCACAACGCAGCCCATGGCTGGCCTGGCATGTAGCGCAGCACCTGGAAGCGCCCATCGCCGATCTGCCCCACCATATCCAGCCATTCGAGCAGCGCCGGGTCTTCACTGCCCGCCTCGATCAGCAACACCTCGAACTGCTCATGGGCGGTGTGCGTGAGCAGGGTTTCCAGGCAGCGCTGGAAGTCGACCAGTTGCCCGCGCAACGGCACCATGATGCTCACGGACGCGACATGCGCATGGCCGTAGTCGATGCGATAACCGCCCGGCACGTCGTCAAGGGCCAAGACCTGCGCCCGTTCATAGCCGCGCAGGCGCAGGTGATGCTCGATGACCCTCTGTTCGTCGGCACAGGCCGCCAGCGGCTCGCCATTGCCGATCAACAGAGGCTCGGCGACATGCATGACACTGCCCAACCCGCGCTCAAGCAACAAACTCAACTGAAGGCCAAGTTCGAAGGCTCGCCCGCAGTCGCTGGCGAACCCTGCCGCCAGCGCCTCGCGCCGATAGATCCAGTGCCGCGACAGGCTGCCCGGCATGGCCAGCAGCAGGTCGAGGTTAAGGTCCGGACGCAGCGCCAGCTCGATTTCCCCTCCCTCTCGGCGCAGCCCTTCGTCGGCGTACACCGCCTGGCAGTCATCGGCCGCATCGAGCAAACGCACCGCCAGCGCCAGCAGCCCGCTGGCGACGAAGGTCTCGCCAGCCTCGACCAGCAGGCACCAGTCACTTGCGCTATCGCTCAGCACCGTGTTGATCGTCGCCACCGGCTCACGTGGATCGCAGGCATGCCATTGCACACCGACACGCTGCGGGTCGCACTCACCCAGCACATGCACCTGCAACTGTCGATACAGGCCACGGTCAAGACTCTCCAGGGTATGCAGCAGTGCCTGGCGGTCACCATGATCACGCACCAGCACGGCAAGCTTGGGCGCCTGTGGCCCGGACAACGCCTGCTGCAGGCGCTGTACCTGGGCGGGCAGCGGATAGCGCTGCCGCAGCCAGTCGAGCATACCGTGCCGGTTGCCCGCGGCTTCACGCACGGCTGCGTCCTGGGTCTTGGCGATGAAGGTGTCCAGCTGCTGCCAGAACGATGCGGTACGTTGCACATAACGCTGCAGGCCATCGCCAACGGTGGCCCGGGCCTGTTCGAGGGCGTGCGGCTGGTCGGCCATGGCAAAGCCGACGCAACCGAAGAAGCTGTTCTCGAGCACCTGCTGATCCACGCCATGCCCCGGCATGAACAGCACGGGGCAACCACACAGCACCGCGATCACGCAGGTCATCGACCATTCGTAGGTGTACAGCACCTCGGCATGGCGCAGCACCTCGGCCAACTCCACCAGGCTCAGGGCATTGGCCACGCTGAGCAGGCGAATGCCGGCAGGCAACTGGTCGTAGTCGATCATCTCCAGCGGGTGGCGGTTCTGGTAGAGGTAGGCGCCCTCGCGAGCACAATCGGCAGCGCCGGCGGCGAACAATTCGATGTCAATGGTGGGCAGGCACAGCAGGTCGACGTTGACATCGCCACGGGCCTCGGCAAGGCGTTCGGCGTAGTAGAAGATCAAGTCGGTCGCCGCCGCATTCATGCTCTTGCCGCTGATGAAGCTCTCGAAGTTGAGCATGTAGCGCGCCACCACCGGGCACTCCAGCGGGTTGCCGCTGACCACTTCGGGATAGACCGCGATCGGCACCTTGCCCTCGGCCAGGTGGCGGCGGGCGACCGCCGGGTCGAACAGCGGCGTCTTCAGGTCTGGATTGACCACATCGGTGCCGTAGATGTATGCCTCGCGGCCATTGAGGTTGAGCATGTGGCAGAGGTAGTGCATCGAAACGATACCGGAGGAGGTATCGCGGTAGGCAGGCGCCAGCAGGTAGTAGGGATGCCCCGGCTTGGTGAACATCAGGCGCAGGCGCGTCAGCGCCTGTTCGAGCGAAAGAGCATCCAGCTGCGCAGCGGTCGACATTGGGGGGCGAACTCCAGGATCAGGACAGGCCGCTGACCATCACGGTGGCGGCCTGTCAATAATTTGCCAGCGGGCATGAAAAAGCCGGGCTTAACCCGGCTTTTTTGCAATTAGCGCGCCAGTCACCCCAGCTGTGCCAGCCACTGCGGCGCACCCGCGGCGCTCTGACCGTCGAGCCGCGCAACCCCCTGGAACGCGCCGGGCCATTGCTCGGCCAGCGCCTGCACAGCTTGCCCGGCAGGCACCACCAGCTCGTTGCCCATCAGCCTGGCACGCGGCGTCCACACTACCATCAGACCGTTGCTGCGTACCGCCAGGCACAGGGCCAGGTCCGCCGCACCCGTTGTCGGCAGGCCACCGCACTGCTCGAAGGTCTCGCGGCCGATCATCAGGCAATCGCCGGATACCGCCGGGCAATCACGGACCGACAGCGGCCAGCGCGCCGCGGCGCTGCGTGCCGCCGAGGCACCGGCCCACGGTGCATTGACCTGGCCGCCGTCGAGCAGCTCGTAGCCAGCATGCAGCAGGACCTCGCCGCGCCCCCACAAGCTGGCCCCGACGATCCCCACCTCAGGGCGCTGGGCCTCGTTGAGCAGCGACTCGATCCAGGCCGGAGTGATTACGTGGCAGCGCTCGGACAGCAGCACCAGGTAATCGCCACGCGCCTGCCCGGCGGCCAGCGCCAGCAGTTGCTCGCGCGAGGCATGCGCCTCACCGGCAATCAGCCGCACGCGTGTGCCAAAGGTCTGGGCAATCGCCGCCTGCCCTGCGCTGTCGTGCCCCGGCAAGGCCACCACCACTTCGAAGCGCGGATAACGGGTGCGCTGGAAGATCCCGGTCAGCGACACCTGCAGTTGCGCGGTATCGCCCTCGCCCGCCAGCAGGATGCTGACCAGCGGCGTGGCGGTATGACGGAAATCGATGGTCAGGCCTGCACTGCCCTGGTCGCTGATCTGGGCGCGGTAGCCCAGCTCGGTCAGGTGGCGGTTGAGGACCTTGGCCGCTTCGTCGGTCAATGCCTGCTCGGGCTGCTGACCGATGACCAGGTAGTCGTCCATGTGCGCGAGACAGCCGACACCCTGCTGCTGGACCAGACGCAGCAACAGGTCGTACTCCAGCGCATGACGATAGGACTCGCTGTAGCCCCCCAGATCGACCACGGCCTGGCGACGCACCAGCCAGTGCCGCGACATCAGGCCTGGTTGGCTGCGCAGCAGGTCCAGGTCACTGCCCGGACGGGTCACGTCAAGCAGACGGCCTTCGCTGTCGCGCTGCACTTCATCGGCAGCGATCGCCTGGCAGCCCGGCGCCTGGGCCAGCTCGACAGCCAGGCGCAACAGGCCACCGGCCAGCAGCACGTCGCCAGCATCGAGCAGCAGCAGCCACTCGCTGGAAAGCTGTTTCACCACCTGGTTCAGGTGGGTCGCCCAGTTGCCTTCGTTGACCTGGATGAAGTGCAGGGTATCGCGCGCGGTGGTGATAGCCGGGGGCTTGCCGCCCTTGAGCACCACCAGCTTGAAGTTGCGCAGGCCGCTGGCCAGCAGGCTGTCGAAGGTGGCCTGCAGCGCCTGGTCGTCGTTTTCCAGGTCCAGCACCACGAAGGCGATCTGCGCAGCCGGGTGGCGCGCCAGGAAGCTCTGCGCGCGAGCACGGTCGGCTTCAGCCGGGGTCGCGGCAGCAATGGCGGCCAACACCTTGCCGGACGGCGTCGTCTCGAGCAATGCGCGGGCATCAGGTGCCGGAACGCTGCGCAGGCGCACCAGCCAATCCTGCATTTCGCGAACATGGTGGGTGTCTTTGGCGCCGGTCAGCAGCGGCACCAGGCGCTGACATACGTCCTGGTTGAACAGGCCCAGGCCCAGCGCTTGCAGGTAGCGCTGCTGCAGGCTGTCGTTGGTGTCGTTCGGATGCACTTGCAGCAGGTCGTGCTGGCGCACCCAGGCGCCTTCGAGCGCATGCAGATGACGCTCGCCAGTCGGCCAGGCATGGCAGAGAAACTCTATTTCGCTCAGACGCTGGAACAGCCTGCCGTTGTAGTACGGCAGCTCGACATACTGGCGCGGCTCGAAGGTCTGTTCAGGGTCGTCGATCACGCTGGCCCAGTCGGAGCTGAACAGCAGCGGCGTCTCGCCCTGATCGTAGCTGCTGCGCACGAAGCGGTTGAGCACCACGAAACCTTCTTCGCCGGCACACACACCCGCCGCTTCATCCCACTGGCGCAGGCTGCGCACGGTCTGGGTCAGGCGCTCTTCGCGGGCGGCTGCGCCCAGGTCGTTGCTCAGCAGTTCGCAGACCACATCGGTCTGCTCGAGGCTGCCGATCTCGCCTTGCAGCAGGATCGCGTAGCCCAGCGCCACACGCCAGCCCGCGGCATCCAGCGCTTGCGGCAGGCCTGCCAGCGCGGTCTGCAGGGTAGCGACACGCAGCACCGCGCGCCAAGCCTGTTGCCCGCTGTGACCATAACGGCGCACGCGCGCCAGAGCGTCTTCTGCGGCCTCGGGCGCGGCGAATGCACCCAGCTTGTGGTAGCTGAGCTTGCAGTTGCCCGCCGCATAGGCCAGGGCATACCCCTGTACACCCTTCAACTGGGGCTGTGCAGCCAGAGAGGCAGCAGCCTTGCCCAGCGCATCGGCGAGAACGAAGTCGGCATCCAGCGCCAGACAGACGAAAGGCGTTTTCACCCGCTCGAGCAGTTCGCCGAGTTGGCCTGCCGGCTCCAGCGCCAGGCACGCAACGCCTTGACCGGCGTAGTAGTGGAGTGCGCGGGCGCGGTGATCCGCCTGGTCATGCCCAAGCAGGACAACGGTCACGTCGGTGTGCGAGCCGGTTGCGGTATCGATCATAAGGCACCTGTTCAAGTGTTCGGTTCTGCGCAAGGCCTGGGCCCGGCGCCTGGATTTCAGTCAGCCAGCCAGGCGTTGGCCCAGTGCTGCAGATGATGTTCGGTGAGGACGTAGTCGCTCAGTACCGCCTCGCGCAGAGCATCGCCCTGGCGATAGCTGGCAGCCGGGTCGTCGAGGTGCATGCGGATCGCTTCCAGCCACTGCGCCGTGGTGTTGTCTGCCACGCGGGTGCACGGCAGGTAGCCGGCATAAGCCTTGGTGTCGGTGCAGATGACCGGGAAGCCGCAGGCGCCATATTCGAGCAGCCGCAGGTTGCTCTTGCAGTCGTTGAACAGGTTCTGCTCCAACGGTGCCAGGGCCAGGTCAAGGTTGAGGCTGGCCAGCTTGCGCGGGTAGTCACCGAACGAAATGGCCGGGTGAAACTCCTTCACGTAAGGCAGCAGCATCTCGGGGCACATGCCGAAGAACACCCAGTCGACTTCGTCGGCCAGCGTGCGCACCACCTCCAGCAGCAGTTCCAGGTCACCGCGGTGGCTGGTGCCGCCCGCCCAGCCTACACGCGGCCGCGCACTGGTCTGACGCTCACTGCGCAGGCCCGTCCACAAAGAGGCGGCGAGCATGTTGGGGACCACGCGGATGTCGCTGTGCATGCTCGACAGGGCATCGGCCAGCGGTTCGGTAGAGACCACCACGCGATCGCACAGGCCGATGGCTTCGCTGACCAGCTCGCGCATGTTGCGCGGCAGGTTGCGGGCGTGATCGTTCTTCTTCGGCGGATCGATGATGTAGTCGTCCAGCTCGTAGATGCGCCGGGTGTTGGAGAAGCGCTTGAAGCGAGCGATATCGCGCAGGCTGGCCGGGGTGTAGCGGCACTGCAGGATCACCACATCAGGTTTTTCCCGCTCCAGCTCGATCAGGCTCGGTGCGCTGTAGTCGATGCGGCCCTGGATCCAGCCGGCCTTTTCCAGCTCGGCGAACGGCTGCGATACACGGTAGTGACCGATGGCGGAGGTGCTGCTGGGCAGCCCCATCACCGACGGCATGGCGCGCGCAATGAACGGATCCCAACCACCGCGCAGGCCCGGCTCGAAGTTGAAGTTCGGCAGCTTCAGGCTGAGGTTGCGATTGTAGGCAGGATCGAAAGCAACCCATGCCAGCCAGCGCTCATACAGCCGCTCCTGATCGGCCAGCAGGCTCTGCGGTGCGGGCTGTTCCAGAGCGGGCACCGGCACCTGGGCGACCCGCGAGAACGGCGTCCACACCGACAGGTAGCCCGCTTCGCGCGCCCGCAGGCACAAATCGGCATCGAACAGCGAGACCTCGAACGCCGCAGTATCCAGCCCACCCAGCTCGGCGAACAACGCTGCGCGCACCAGCAGGCAGTCAAGGCCCAGGGCGCTCCAGTTCTGCACCAGGCTCAGGCGGTTCATGTAGCCGTCGGCATTCACCGCACAACTCAGGAACGGCGTGCCGGCAGTGCCATTCATGCCCATCACCAGGCCGGCCGAGAGCACCGAACCATTGTTGTCGAACAGCTTGGGGCCAACCAGGCCGACTTCCGGGCGCTGCCCCAGATGCATCAATTCCTGCAGCCATTGGCCGTCGAACAGCACGCAAGTGGCATCGAGCAGCAGCAGGTATTCACCGCGCGCCTGACGGCTGGCCTCGTTGAGGCTCTGCGCCCGCCCGGTGGCATCCGCCTGGCAAACGCGCAATTGGTCACTGCCCAACCCCTGCAGGCCGCCCAGCCAGTCGCGCACCTCCGAGGATGTCTCGCTGCTGGCCACCAGCAACACTTCGAAATCGGCGTAGGCGGTATGGGCGAACAGCGATTCCACGCAGCGCATCAGCACCGCCAGCTCGCCCGCGGCGTGGATGAGGATCGAGACACTGGCGGCTTGGGGGTGCAGGTAGGTGACCCGCGTCATCATGCTGCCTTCGATACCCGAAACCCGCGCCTGCACGCCCAGGCGCTCGAAATGTGCTTGCAGCACACGCGGGGCCTGCACATGCGCCTGCGCATCGTTGAGCCAGTCGGCGTAGCTGTGGTGACACTGCACCAGCACTTCGGCGATGTGCTCGACCACCTGCAGGCCGTGGGCCTCGACCATGCGCCAGAGCAGGTCGTGGGGAGCGAGCGTGGCGAAGCTGGAATCGAAGCCGCCAAGTTCGCGCAGCGCCTTGGCATCGAAGGCAAGCAGCCGACCGACATAGGGCAGGCTGCGCATCAGGTCGAGGTTGAAGTCGGGTTTGAAGATCGGACACGACGGCGCCAGGTTGTCGTTGGCGCCTTCGTCGATGTACAGGCACAGGCTATCGCCACGCAAGGCCATGCGCTCGGCCATGATCACCAGTGCATGAGGGTGCGCACGGTCACCGGCGCGCAGCAACAATAGCCAGTCGATATCCTGGGCGGTGGCCAGCCACTGGCCAAGTTCGGCAAAGTGATCACCCTGGCTGTGCAAGTGCCGGGCATCGCCCTGTACCTGGCCAGCCAGCGCCGCCGGGCCCAGCACCAAGGTACTGCGGGCGGGATAGGACTGCCCCTGCAGGCTCTGCAAGGTGGTGCGCAAGGCCTTCTCGTCGCCCGCATCGGCCAGCACCGCCACCGCGATGCGCGGCTGGCGGGGCCACTGCTCGATGCGTTTGGGCAGCAGGCTGACCTGGCCCGCAGACAACTGGCGCGACGCCAGCCATTCGGCATACAGCTCGTCGAAGCTGATGCTGTCTGTACCGATCTGCTGGCCAAGGTTGGCCATCTGACCGGAGAAGAAGCGGCGCAGGTCCATTTCCTCCCAGACCTGATCGGCCGCCCCGGTGTATTCGGCCAGCGGCAGGGTGCGCACCCAGCCATCGGCCGGCGCTGGCTCGCCAGTGGACTCGGCGAGCATCTGCAGCAGCCATTCGGATTCGGTCCTGGCAGCTTCGACCATGCTGCCCTGGTGGCTCAGGCGCCCCGCGTGCACGCGCTCAAGGCTCAGCACCTGGTCCAGGCTGCACAGGTGACCACGACGCAGCAGGCAGGCGTACAGCGCGAGGTCCAGGCGTGCGGCGAAGCCCTGCCCCTCCCCGACCAGCGCCGGCAGGTAGGCCTGCACCTCGTCACGGCGCAGCAGCGCGTGGCTGATCCCGCCAAACAGATTGGGCACGCCATCGGCGACGCTTTCGAGCAGGTCGGTGCCATTGATCACGGCACTGTTCAGGGAAATGACGAAGTTCAGCCAACGCGCCGGCAGCAGCACATCGTCGGCTGCACACAGCAGGCGCTGGCAGATGACCATGCTGACCTTGGCGTGATCGCTCAGCACCCTGGCCTGTTGGCTGATGCAGGTGCCGAACAGCACGTCGTCGTCACAGAGAAACTTGATCAGCTCGCCCGACGATTCCTCCAGGCAGCGCTGCAGGTTGCGGGCAAAACCCAGGCGCTCGGGGTTGCGCACATGACGCAAGGGCACCGTGCAACCGGCACGCAGCTCTTCGCAGATCGCCGCGATCTGGTCACCGCGACTGTCGTCGCAGACCACGATCTCCAGGTTCGGGTAATCCTGGCCGATGGCGCTGGCCAGCGTGGCGCGAAAGAACTCGGGATTGAACGCGGGGATGGCGATGCTGACGAGGGGATGTGCGTTCACTAGGACTCACTCAAGCGATTGAACCGCGGGACCGGCTGCCACCCGGTCCGGCGCTGACCGGCGGGTGGCGAGGCAGGCTCGTGGGACGATCACCCCGCGATCACCCGCACCTGGGTTCAGATGTAGTTGACCAGCGACAGGCCGGCGATCTTGGCGTAGGACTGCAGCGAGGCCTGGAGCATGTTGGTCTGCATCTGCAGGCGCAGCATCACCGTGGCCGGGTCGCTTTCGCGGATCGAGCTCTGGGTCTTGGCGTTCTCGTTGCCCAGTGCTTCGTTGGTTTCGGCCTGGACATCCAGTGCCGCGCCGCGACCACCGATGGCGCTGATCGACGAGCTCACCTGGTTGGTGGCACTGGCGATGTTGCCGATTGCCGAGTCCAGCGAGGCGAGGAAGTTCTGGCGCGCCTTGGGGTCGCTGTCCATCGGCACGCTCAACGCGGTGCGCAGTTGGCCAATGGTGTTGAGCATGTTCTGGTTCTGGTGGGTGTCGACCTTGATTGCGAACGAGTCACCAGCATTGGGTGCACCGGACAACTGGAAGCTCACGCCCGAGGCCGTGGCAGTGTTGCCCGCCAGGGTGCCGGTGGAGATCGGCCGGCTGTTGTCGGTGAGCGGCGCTGCATACAGCTCGAAGTCGGTAGCGCTGGTGAACTTGAGCACCGCGCCGCCACCTGGGAACGAGGCGTTGTACTGCGCCTGGTTGCTGATGGTGGCGTTATTGACCTGAGTGCCGGACGTGTTGCCCGGGCTGCGCGAGCCAGCGATGGCGTCGGGCTTGGAGCTCAGGTTGAAGGTGTGGCCGGCAATCGCGGCATCCGGGTTGTCGCCCGGCTGCAGGGTGATCTTCAGGCGCAGGTCGACACCGCGGAAGGAGATCGAACCATTCTCGGCATTCGGGTTGTAGGTCCCGCCCTGTGAGGCTTCCAGAGTCACGTCGTTGTTGCCCGAATCGAGGATTCGGTACTGAGTGCTGCTGAGGAACTCGACGCGGTACGGCTCGCCACTGCGGAAGCGGTCGTTGAACGTCGCGCTGCCGGACACCTGGCCGTTGGACAGGCTGACCCGACCATCGTCCACCGCTGGAGCGGTCAGGGTGGTCTGGCTGCGGCTGGTGTTGAGTGCCTGCTCGAAGGCATCGAAACCGGTCTCGTTGGCCGCCAGGCTGAGCATGTCGCCCACCTGCAGTTTCAGCTGGCCCTGGTCGCCCTGGTAGCTGTAGGTGCCGTCGGCGTTGCGCACGTAGGGCGGGGTGTCGCCCTTGGAACCGGAGAACAGGTACTTGCCGTTCTCGTCCTTGCTGTTCATCAGCGAGAACAACTGCTCTTCCAGCGAACCCAGCTCGTCGGCGTTGGCCTTGCGGTCGGCGTCGGTGAAACCGGCGTTGCCCGAGCTGATCGCCAGCTCGTTGACGCGCTGCAGCACCTTGCCGATGGCATCGAGGGTGCTTTCGGAAGTGCTCAGCGAGTTGCGCACATTGGTGATGTTGCTCTTGTACTGGTCGAGCATGTTCTGTTGCTGCTCGAGCTGCAGCAGGCGCGAGGCGCCTACCGGATCGTCGGCTGCAGTACGCACGCGGATGCCGTCGCTGGATTCCTGCTGGGTTTTCACCACGTTGGAAAAGCCGCGCTGATAGTTGGCGCTGCTGGTGTTGTAGAACTGCGAAGTGGAAATGCGCACGGTCTACGGCTCCTTAAAGGCTGTTGATCAAGGTGGCGAAGGTTTCCTGGGCCGCCTTGATGATTTGCGACGACGCGGTGTAGTACTGCTGGAACTTGATGAGGTTGCCGGTCTCTTCGTCGATCGACACCCCAGAGACAGCGTTGCGCCCATCGAGCGCCGACTTCTGCAGGGCATTGGTGGCGTCGGAGTCCATGCTTGCCTGGCCGGCCTTGCCGCCGACGTTGGACACGAGCTTGGCGTAGGCATCGGTCATGCTGATGCCCTTGCCGTCGGCGCCGACTTCCACGGTGGACTTGGTCTGCAGGTCGATCACCGACTTGGCGTTGCGGTTATCGGACGAGCCTGCGCCGGTCAGCGAGACGGTGAAACTGTCACCGTTCTTCGGCGCGCCCGCGACGTCCATCTCGAAGGTGAACGAGCGCTGGGTGGCGCCGTCCATGATCGGGTTACCGGCGCCATCGACCATCGGCACCGAGAGCTGCAGCTTGTTGCTCTGGCCGGGCACGATGGTGCCGGTGCCGATGGAGTTGCCCTTGGCGTCGTACAGGGTGTAGCCCTGGGGGGACGCGGAGTCGTCGCCGAACACCAGCTTGACCGGGGTCGAATACTTTAGGCCGGTCTGCAACTGAGTACGATCGGTGGCGTTGTAGATGTCCAGCTTGGAGGTCAGGTTCGGCTGGGTGATCTGCCCGGTGCCCTTGTTGCCCGAGCCGCTCACTGCACCCAACGGCGCGGACAGCGCCAGGCGCTTGGGATCGGTGAGCACCGACTCGATACCGGCTGCGGCGTTGCGGGTCGGGGTGATCTTGAAGCTGTCACCAGCGGCAACGGCGCCACCATTGAGCGAGAGGCTGAAGCCATCGATCACTTTCGGTGGGTTGTCGTTAAGGTCGAAGTTGCCCATGTCGGTGCCTTCGGGCAGCTTGCGCACGTTGTAGCCGGTGGCACTGGTGAAGGTCACCTGGTAGTCGCTGGTGCCGAGCTTACCGGTGTCCTTGATGGTCACATCGAGGTTGCCGGAGCCTGCACTGTTGCCTTGGCGGGCGATACTGCGCTCGCTGATGGCCTTGGCGCTGTTGATGTCGCCGAACAGCAGCGCGCCGAATTCACCATTCTTGTCGACGCCCTGGCCGAGCTGGCTGTTGATCGCATCGGACACCACCAGTGCCACCCGGCCCAGCTCGTTGAGCGCAGGGTCCAGGGTGTCCTTGCGGTAGCGCAGCAGGCCACCGAGCTCGCCACCGGTGGTGGTGTCGGTGATGTCCATCTTGGTGCTGCCGCGGTTGATCATCAGGCTCATGCGCGTCGGATCGTTGCGGTTTGGCGCGACCTCGAGGGTCTGGGTGGTCTTGCCCAGCACCAATGCCTGGCCGTTGGGCAGGTAAATGTCGTAGTTGCCTTCGCGCTCTACCACCTGGCTGCCGATCAGCTTGTTCAGTTCGCGCACGGCGCCGTCACGCTGGTCGAGCAGATCGTTCGGCTGGCCCTGGATCGCCGACACGCGCGAGATCTGGTCGTTGTACTGGGCGATGGTCGAGGTGAGCTTGTTCACCTGATCGGCGATCGACGCCATGTTGGCGTTGATGTTGCTGTTCTGCTGATTGAGTTGCGTGGACAGGGTGTTGAAACGCTTGGCCAGCGATTGCGCGCTGGTCAGCAGCAACTGGCGAGAGGCATCTTCGTTGGGCTTGGCCGCAGCGTCCTGCATGGCGGTGAAGAAGCTTTTCAGGGCAGCCGTGATACCGGTGTCAGCGCTCGACAGGGCAGTGTCGAGCGGATTGATCTGGTTCAGGTACGAGTTGGCATCGCTGGACAGCGAGGTGGTGGTGCGCAGCTGGTTCTCGAGGAACGAGTTGTACACCCGGCGCACGTCGGCCAGCGTGGTGCCGCTGCCGATGAAGACGTTGCCGTTCTGCTGCGAGCCTTTGGTCTTCTGCACGTTCTGCTGGCGCGAGTAACTGTCCACATCGGCGTTGGCGATGTTGTTACCCAGGGTGTACATCCCCGACTGCGCGGCACCCAGCCCCGACATGCCAATATTGATCAAGCTCGCCATGATTCGCTGCCCTTAAAGTTGCGTGGTGGTCCCGAGCATTGCGTAGCTCGTGTCCGACTTCATCTGTCTTGCGATCTGCGAGATCTTGCTGGCGTAGTTCGGGTCGGTGGCATACCCGGCCTTCTGCAGCTCTCGCACAAACTGTTCTGGGTTATCGGCCGCCTTCACCGCATCTTGATAGCGCGCGTTGTTCTGCAGCAGGCTGACCAGGTCGTGGAAACTGTCCTGATAAGAGTCGTAGGAACGGAACGCGGCCGTCTCCTTGACGAACTGACCGTTGCGGAACTCGCTGGTGATCGCCCTCGCCTCGCCACCCTGCCAATTGCCGGTGGCCTTGATGCCGAACAGGTTGTGGCTGCTGCTGCCATCGGTGTTGCGCATGACCGATTTGCCCCAGCCGGTTTCCAGGGCGGCCTGGGCCACCAGGTAACGCGGGTCGATACCGATGCGCTTGGCGGCCTGCTCGGCCATCGGCAGCATGGTGGCGACGAACTCGTCGCTGTCGGCGAAGGCTTTCTTCGGCGCCAGCGGCGGCTGGGCCACCGCGCGCCCGAGAATCTGCATGCCACGCCCTGGCGCGGCGAAGGCCTGGGCCGGCTCCCAGTCACCGGTGGCCACGCCACCGGGCGGGATGTCGCCACGGCCCGGCAACGCCGCGGTGTTGGTCGCCGCAGGATTGCCCGCCGACGGCACGATGCCGGCGAGCAGACGGTCGGTGAGCTTGCCCGGCAGCGCCAGACGCCGCGCATTGAGCGCCGCAACGTCGTTGCGGGTGGACGTCGATTCGGTGGCGTGGGCAGGTGCGACCACTTTCGTGCCCCACAGCGCCGGCGCATTGCCGTCGATACGCGGGAACGGACTGGTGTTCGGGCGCACACCCTTGTTCTTCGACAGCTGACGCACCAGTACGTCCTGCAGGCCGATACCGCCGCCTTCACGGGACATGCTCACGGCCAACTGCTGGTCGTACATGTCGCGGTACTGCTTGACCGTCTCGGTATTCATCGGATCGTCGGCAGCCAGCACATCGCCGGCCTTGCGCGAGGCCTTGAGCATTTCGCCGATGAACAGCGACTCGAACTCCTGGGCCACCTTGCGGATGTTGGCATCGCTGTCACGGTCCCCGTGCTTGAGCGAGCTCAGACGGTTGAGGTCGGTGTAGGCGCCGCTGTCGGCGGAACTTGAAACCAGGCTCTTCGGATTCATCGCCAGCGTCCTCAGATCACGATCAGGTCGGCCTGCAAGGCGCCGGCCTGTTTCAGGGCTTCGAGGATCGCCATCAGGTCGCCCGGTGCCGCGCCGACCTGGTTCACCGCACGGACGATTTCATCCAGCGTGGTCCCCGGGCCGAACTTGAACATCGGCTTGGCTTCCTGTTGCGCATTGACCCGCGACCGTGGCACCACGGCAGTCTGACCGTTGGAGAACGGCCCCGGCTGACTGACGATCGGGTCTTCGGTGATGGTCACGGTCAGGCTGCCGTGGGTGACGGCGGCCGGCGATACCTTGACGTTCTGGCCGATGACGATGGTGCCGGTACGCGAGTTGATGATGACCTTGGCCACGGCCTGGCCCGGATCGATCTCCAGGTTCTCGAGGATCGACAGGTAGTCGACCCGCTGGCTCGGGTCCATGGGCGCGGTGACGCGCACCGAACCGCCGTCCAGCGCCTGGGCAACGCCCGGGCCGAGCAGTTCGTTGACCTTGTCGACGATGCGCTTGGCGGTGGTGAAATCAGGACGGTTGAGGTTCAGGGTCAGGCTGTTGCCCTGGTTGAAGCCGCTCGGCACCGCTCGCTCGACCGAAGCGCCGCCAGGGATGCGACCGGCCGACGGCACGTTGACGGTGATCTTCGAGCCATCGCGACCTTCGGCATCGAAACCACCGACCACCAGGTTGCCCTGGGCAATGGCGTAGACGTTGCCATCGATCCCCTTGAGCGGGGTCATCAGCAGGCTGCCGCCACGCAGGCTCTTGGAGTTGCCGATCGAGGACACGGTGATGTCGATCACCTGGCCGGGCTTGGCGAAGGCCGGCAGGTCGGCGTGCACCGACACTGCAGCGACGTTCTTCAACTGCACGTTGCCCGAACCTGGCGGTACCTTGATGCCGAACTGCGACAGCATGTTGTTGAAGGTCTGCAGGGTGAACGGGGTCTGGGTGGTCTGGTCACCGGTGCCGTTGAGCCCGACCACCAGGCCGTAGCCGATCAACTGGTTGGCGCGCACGCCGGAAATGCTGGCGATATCCTTCAGGCGCTCGGCGTGGGCACCGAACGCGAAGGACAGGAGCAAGGTCGCGGCAATCAACTGCCTGGCGTTGAACATGGTCATCCGTACTCAGAAGGGCCAAAGCGGGCTCATGAAGAAGCGGTCCAGCCACCCGGGCTGGCTGGCATCGGCGAAGGAGCCGGTGCCCGAATAGGTAATGCGCGCGTCGGCCACTCGCGTGGACGGCACGGTGTTGTCGGTGGCGATATCATCGGCGCGGATCAGACCAGCGATACGCACCAGCTCTTCGCCGGTGTTGAGGGTCATCCACTTCTCGCCGCGCACGGCGATGATGCCGTTGGGCAGTACATCGGCCACCGTCACGGTGATCGAGCCGGTCAAGGTGTTGCCCTGGCTGGCCTGGCTGGCACCCTTGGTGGCACGCTCGCCCTTGTACCCCGCGTTGAGCGACAGGTCGCCGCCGCCGAACGGGTTGTTGGTGTTGGGGGTGGTGCCGAACAGCGAGGTCAGGCCGATATTGGCGTTGCTGTCCTTCTGGATCTGGGAACCGGCGTTCTTGCTCGCCGAGGTACGCTCGTTGAGGGTGATGGTGATGATGTCACCGACACGAAACGCCTTGCGATCGCCATACATGTTCTGCTCGAACCCGGCCTGGTAGATCGAACCGTTGTTGGCCGCCGACGGCAAAGGTGTACGCGGCAGTACAGGCGCGTAGTACGGGTCGTTGGGCTTTGCCGTCGGCGCAACGCAACCGGCCAGCAACACAGCCCCTCCCAGGGCGACGACGGACAACAGACGATTCATGACGCTTACCTCACGGTGTAACAGGCGCTGCAACAGCGGCCGGGTAGCTAGAGCCAGGACTTACAGTTGCTGGGTGACGAACGACAACATCTGGTCGGCGGTGGAGATGACCTTGGAGTTCATCTCGTAGGCGCGCTGGGTGGTGATCATGTTCACCAGCTCTTCGACGGTGCTGACGTTGGAGTTTTCCAGGGTCTGCTGCAGGGTGGTGCCGAAACCGTTCAGGCCCGGGGTACCGACCTGCGGCGCACCGCTGGCAGCGGTCTCGAAGAACAGGTTGTTGCCAATCGCCTGCAGGCCGGCCGGGTTGATGAAGTCCGCGGTCTGGATGTTGCCGATGATCTGCGCGGCCGGGTTGCCGGTGGTGGTGATCGACACGGTGCCGTCCTGGCCGACGGTGAAGGTCTGCGCCTCCGGTGGCACGACGATGGCAGGCTCCAGGGCGAAACCGTTGGCAGTCACGACCTGGCCATCGGAGTTCAGGTGGAAGGTGCCGTCACGGGTGTAGGAGACAGTGCCGTCGGGCTGCAGGACCTGGAAGAAACCACGACCATTGACCGCGAGATCCAGCGGGTTTTCGGTGGTCTGCAGGCTGCCGGTCTGGAAGTTCTTCTGGGTGCCGACGATGCGCACACCGGTACCGACCTGCAGGCCCGAAGGCAGCTCGCTATCCTGGGTCGACTGGGCACCAGGCTGGCGCTTGGTCTGGTACAACAGGTCCTGGAACTCGGCACGGTCACGCTTGAAACCAGTGGTCGAGACGTTGGCCAGGTTGTTGGAGATGACCGTCAGGTTGGTGTCCTGTGCGGACAGGCCGGTTTTAGCGACCCAGAGAGCCGGAAGCATTTAGTGTTCTCCTCGTGCGCCTGTTTTACGGCACTCGTTCAAAAGTGATTAGCTGATTTGCAAAACCCGAGCCATGGCTTCGTCGCCCTGCTCGGCTGTTTTCATCATCTTGACGTGCAGCTCGAACTGGCGAGACAGGGCCAGCACCGAGGTCATCTCTTCGACGGCATTGACGTTGCTGCCTTCGAGGAAGCCCGACACCACGCGGACATTGACGTCCGCATCGGCCGGCTGGCCGCTGTTGGTGTGGATCAGGCCGTCGAGGCCTTTGCTGATGCTCTTGATGTCGGGGTTGACCAGCTTGATCCGATCGACCTCGGCCATGACGCGCGGGTCTTCGCCCATGGCGCGGATGCTGATGGTGCCATCGTCACCGACCTCGACCTTCTGCTCGGGCGGAATGGCGATCGGGCCACCGTTGCCGATCACCGGCATGCCATTGCCGGCGCGCAACACGCCGAGGGCGTCAATGTTCAGGCTGCCGGTGCGTACGTAGGCTTCGCTGCCATCCGGGGCCTGCACGGCGATGAAGCCATTGCCACTGACCGCCACGTCCAGCTCGCGACCAGTCTCGATCATCGGGCCTGCGGTAAAGTCGGTGGCAGGCCGCTCGCTCATGGCGAAGGCACGCGCCGGAAAGCTGTCGCCGAACACCGGCATCGAGCGCGCCTGCTCCAGGTCACGCTGAAAACCAGTGGTGGAAACGTTCGCCAGGTTGTTGGCGTGGGCCTTCTGTGCCACCGCATTCTGGGCGGCGCCGGTCATGGCCACGTAAAGCATCTTGTCCACAGTCATCCTCCGCTGCACTGGCGATCGATTGCCGCTCACCGTTGCTGTGCAGGCTGTAAAGCAAGTTCCGAACCAACTTTCTCCAAGGCAAGAAAAAGCCCGTGAATACGGGCCTTTAGCGAATTTCATCGAGGGTGCAACGTCGGTTATCCGGCGCTGCTTTGCCGCTGGCGGCAAGGGGGTGCCAAAGTTCAGCAATAGCAGTGTTGCTAGTCGCGACACCCGCCATTGTTGTAAGGCCCGGCAAAGCGCTTCCAGCCCTCCCCCGGCGACCACTGCGAACACACCAGTCGCCCATCCACCTGACTTTCCCAACGCCACCACGGCGCGGTACCGGCCTGGGCCTGGAGCAGACACAGCGCCGCAAGCAGCGCGACAGCCAACTTTTTCATGATCCCTCCTGCAAAAACGACGAACCCCTTCACGGGAAAGGGGTTCGTCCAGACACGCTCAGCCAGCGACCATCAGGTCATCTGGATGATGGTCTGCATGATGGTGCTCTCGGTGGAGATGGTCTTGGCGTTGGCCTGGTAGTTGCTCTGCGCCTTGATCAGCTCGACCAGCTCCTGGGTCAGGTTGACGTTGGACGCTTCCAGCGAGTTGGACTCGACCGAACCGAGGGTGCCGGTCTTCGGCGCATCGATGCCCGGAATACCCGAGGAGAAGGTTTCCTTCCAACGAGTACCGCCAATCTGCTGCAGGCCCTGGTCGTTGGCGAAGCTGGCAATCGCAACCTGGCCGATGGCGCGAGACTGCTGGTTGCTGAAGCTTGCGAACATCACCCCGGTGGAGTCGATCGACAGGCTCGACAGGATGCCAGTGGCATAGCCGTCCTGGTTCTGCGACATGCGCGCGGTCTCGGTGTTGTACGAGGTGGTGCTGTTCATGGCCAGGCGCATGCCGTCGGCATTGCCATCCGAACCGTTGGCCGCCCAGTTGCCTGCGGCATCCTTCGCGGCCGGGATCCAGCCCTTGAGGCTGAAGGTGTTGTTGGTCACGCTCCAGTTGGCCGCCGGCACCGTGGTGTTGTCGGTGGTCATGGCCTTGATGCTGCCGTCGGAGTTGAAGGTCATGGTGCCGGTCAGCGGCGTGGTGCTGCCCGGGTTCAGCGGGTTGCGACCATCGACCAGGGTGTACATGGTCCACTCGTTGGTGCCGGTCTTGCGGTAGAACTGCTCCATGGTGTGCTCGTTACCCTGGCTGTCGTACACCTTGGTCGGGAAGGACTTGGTGTAGGTCGACTGGTCGGCCGGGTCGAACGGCTTGTTCGGCACCATCACCGGCGGGGTCGCGCCGTTGGACACTTCCAGCGGGATGGTGTCGGCGGAGGAGTTCAGGTTGATGCCCTGGTCGATCAGGGTGGTGGCCTTGGGGGCCAGCGCCGAGGTATCGATCTTCAGGTTGGTGAGGATGCCCTTCTGGATCTTGCCGGTGCTGTCGGCGGCATAACCTTGCAGGTTCAGGCCATCGGAGGTGACCACGTTGTTGTCCTTGTCGGTGCGGAAGGCACCGGCACGGGTGTAGGTCAGCGAGCCGTTGTCGGAGAGGACGAAGTAGCCCTGGCCCTGGATGCCCATGTCCAGCACGTTGCCGGTGTTGTTCACGTCACCCTGGGTGAACTGCTGCGACACCGCCGCCAGGCGCACACCGTTACCGACCTGGTTCTGGCCCACGCCCAGGCGGTTGGCACCGGCGTAGACGTCGGCGAACTCGGCACGCGACGACTTGAAACCTGTGGTATTGACGTTGGCGATGTTGTTGCC
This sequence comes from Pseudomonas sp. MNR3A, assembly GCF_009650575.1. Lineage (NCBI taxonomy): Bacteria > Pseudomonadati > Pseudomonadota > Gammaproteobacteria > Pseudomonadales > Pseudomonadaceae > Pseudomonas > Pseudomonas sp. MNR3A. Next base: position 174,950 of record NZ_VZZS01000030.1, read on the forward strand.
GGTAACGTCGAGTTGCTTGTTGGCTGCGTAGAGACCGCTAAGGCCGATATTGAAAGACATGCTTTGCTCCTTCTGCCGAACAGGCCGGCCTTAGATTCCGATGGTTTGTACTTTGGAGATGCCGACCTTGCCGATACCCGCCAGGTTGAGCATCATCTCGCCGCCAGTGCCGCCCACGGTGACACTGGTGACGGTGGCTGGCAGCAGCGTGTACATCTCCTGAGCCTTGCCATCGACGGTGGTCGTCGCGGTAAAGGTGTAATTGCCCGCCGCAACCTTCTCGCCCTTGTCGTTGGTGCCATCCCAGATGAAGTCGGCAGTGCCCTTCTTCTGTTCGCCCAACTGGATGGTCTTGACGACGTTGCCATCCTTGTCCTTGATCGTGACCTTGCCGCTCTCGATGTTCTGCGGCACCACGACCTGACCATTGAAGCTCTTGGTCGGATCGACCAACGCCTTGTCGTTCTGCACGATCACCGAGCGACCGACCAGCGACGACGCCTGCAGTGCCTGAGACGAACCCAGCGAACCGGTAATGGCATTGACCGACTCGTTGAGGGTCTGGATACCCTCCAGGCTGCTGAACTGCGCCAGCTGGGCAACGAACTCACCGTTGTCCTGCGGGTCGAGCGGGTTCTGGTGCTGCATCTGGGTGACCAGCAACTGCAGGAAGGCATCCTTGCCGAGCGCGTTCTTGTCGGTCGGCTCGCTGGTTGGCTTCTTGGTGCCGTTGCTAACACCAGAATTGGCGAGCACATCATTGATATTGACTGCCATGCGTTGCGCTCCTCAATCACTGACCCAGGGTCAGCACCTTCTGCATCATGGTCTTGGCGGTGTTCATCAGTTCGGCGTTGGTCTGGAACGCACGGCTGGCGGAGATCATGTCAGCCATTTCCTCGACCACGTTGACGTTCGGGTAGTAGACGTAGCCGTCCTTGTTCGCCGCCGGGTGATTGGGCTCGTAGCGGGCCTCCAGATTGCTCTGGTCCTCGATGATCCCCTTGACCTGCACACCCTGGCCGGCTTGACCCTGGTCGTCGAACAGCGACTGGCCGGCGCCGTTCTGGGCCTGCTCGAAGGTGGTGGCGAACACGGGGTGGCGCGCGCGATAGGTCTGATCGATGCTCGAGGAGACGGTCTCGGCGTTGGCGATGTTCGAGGCGACGGTGTTAAGGCGCGTGTTCTGCGCGCTCATGCCGCTACCGGCGATGTTGAAGACACTGGCAAGGGACATGGTCACTCTCCACGCAGGGCCGATACCAGCCCTTTGAATTTACTGTTGAGCAAGGTGAAGCTGGCCTGGAAGTCGATGGCGTTCTGCGCATAGTTCGACTGTTCGATCTGGGCATCGACGGTGTTCTGATCGATCGACGGCTGCATCGGCGTGCGGTACTTGAGGCTGTCGTCGGCCATGGCCAGGCCTTCGGCCTCGATGTGATGGCCGTTGGTGCGGGTCAGCGAGATACGCCCGTTGCTTTGTTTGTCTGCCTCGGCGGCAAGCACCGAGGAGAAGTCCATGTCACGCGACTTGTAGTTGGGCGTGTCGGCGTTGGCGATGTTGTTGGCCAGCACCTCGGCGCGCTGGGCGCGGAAGCCCAGTGCCTTTTCATGGATGCCGAGGGCCTTGTCGAAGCTGATGCTCATGTCGGGGAACCTTCGAAGGTTGACCAGCGTTGCGTTGGCCAAGCTATAGCAAGGCCTGTGCCAACAGGCGCAACCCCAGTAATACCGGGCATCGGCTGTATCAGTGAGCAGCGGCAATGCCAGAAAAGCGGCAAAGTGCTTCCGCCTGGTGGCGGGTGAGCGGCAATTGCAGAGCGGCAAAAGCGGCAATCCAAAAAATTGACGTCAACAGACCAGTGTTATTTTGCCATCACTACGAGTAGCATTCGCGACCGCGCAGAAATGTGGCATGAGGCCACTAGTTACGGTTTCAGGCACAGCATGGATGCGCACTGTCCCCATTGCCTTCCAAGGAAGAAACCGTGTCCCCGCTGACCTATCGCAAGACCCTGCTGGCCCTGGCAATTGCCGCCTGCGCCCTGCCTGCCCACGGCCAGACCGTCCAGCTTACCGATGCCGGCTTCACCTCAAGCCACCAGAGCTACGCGAATGGGCTCGAGTTCGGCGGCAGCTTCACCAATATTTCCCGCAGTGCGGTCGTGCTCGACGACGCCACCGTACAGGGCGGCTTGACCTTCAACAGCCCGGTCAACGACAACGACCGCACCTCCGTGGACATGGTCAATCGCAGCGATGCCCTCACCCTGCGCAACAGCCAGGTGACCGGCGACCTGGTGAACCAGGCCTTCGTCAGGAGCACCAGCCTCGATGGCAATGCGCTGAAAATCAGCAATACCACGGTTGATGGCAACCTGATCAACCAGGGCACGCTCCAGGCCGGCACTGGTATCGGCATCGTGAACCGACGAGAGGCCTACGGCATCAACCTGGCCAGCGCCACCGGCCAAACCACGCTGATCAAGGGCGACGTGGTCAATGCCCAGAATGCCAAGGTCCGCGCCTATGGCTACAACGCGATCACTCTCAACCTCGCCGGTGCCACCGTGCAGGGCAAGATCATCAACCGCGGCGCCATCGAAGGCAGCGGCCCCAATGCCATCAGCATCAACGCCACTTCGCGCGGCGGCGCCATTGGCATGCCAACTCGCCTGGACAGCATCGAAAACCACGGCAATATCGTCGCCAGCGATACCAACAGCCAGGCCATCGCGCTCGACGGTGCAACCCTGACCACCAGCCTCGGGCGACACATCGACAACCGTGGCTCGATCTACGCCCTGAGCGGCACCGGCATTCGCATCGGCGATGTCGCATACGACGCCCCCGGCCAGCAACCCTGGTATCGCGACCACGGCGACCTGAACATCTTCAACAGCGGCATCATCATGGCCCAGGTGGCCATCGACGCCAGCCACAGCAATCGGCCAGTCGAGCTCATCCTGCGCGAGGGCAGCCAGATCACCGGCATGCTGGACGGGCTGAGCAACATCGAGGTCGAAGGTGACAGCGAGTTCCAGGCCCACTACCTGCCCCACAGCACCCCGGACATCCGCCTCAAGTCCGGTGGCTGGATCGAAGTCGGCAACCTGAGCGACGACACCCGTGCAACCTTGTCACTGACCGCGGCCCGCACCGTGATCGACGGCAACCTGTCGATCGCCGGCAACTCGGCGCTGGGCCTGGAGCTGTCCAGCGAAACCGACCCGAGCGTGGCGGTACTCAAGGTCAGCGGCACCAGCAAGTTCGAACAAGGCTCGCGCATCGCCCTGCACGCCGACGAAGAGGACTTCCAGCCGTCCGGATCGCGCTACCTGCTGGTCGAGGCCGGCCAGGTACAGCTGGTGGACACTGCCGGCCACGACCTTGACCCCAACGGCATCCAGGTCACCAGCACCTCGGCACTGCTGCGCGTGCAGAGCAGCGCGGTGGAAGACAACAAGATCTACGCGCAAGTCACGACCAAGCCGGTCGACGAGATCACCGAAATCGTCAAGGAAGGCGGCGGCAACGGCAATGCCCAGGGCGCTATCGGCAACGCCATCAACAACGGCCTGCTGGCTCAACTGCCCAAAGGCGACCCGCTGCTGGCCTACGCCGCCACCGCCGACCAGGCCCAGGTCGCGAGACTGGCCCGCCAGCTGACCCCGGAAGTCAACGGCGGCGCCCGCCAGGCGGCTACCGGAAGCCAGCGCATGATCGGCAACGCCATCAGCAGCCGTGCCAGCAGCCTGCGTGGCGCCTCTTCGGGCGAAGGCTTCAGCCAGGCCGGCGTGTGGATTCAATCGCTGTACAGCGACGCCACCCAGAACAACCGTGACGGCGTGGCCGGTTACAACGCCTACAGTCGCGGCATTGCCGTCGGTGCCGATGGCAAGCTCAACGACCAGCTCACCCTGGGCCTGGCGTACAGCTTCCTGGACACCGACGTCAACAGCAGCAGTGGCAACAAGACTTCGGTAGAGAGCCATGCCTTCACCCTGTACAGCGCCTACACCCTGGGCAACTACTTCGTCGACGCCAGCCTGACCTACGGCCTGGGCGACAACGAAGGCAAGCGCGAGATCGCTGATACCCGAGCCAAGGCCGATTACGACAGCGACCAGCTGGCCGTGAACCTGGTCGGTGGCTACACCTGGCACATCAATCCGCAACTGCTGGTCGAGCCGCGTGTGGCCGCGCGCTACAGCCGTGTCGATATCGATGGCTACCGCGAGAAAGGCTCGTCCGCCGCGCTCAAGGTCGAAGATGAACGCTACGAAGCGCTCGAACTCGGCGCAGGTGTGCGGGTGGCGGGCAGCTATGCCATTGGCGTCGGGACCCTGGAGCCGCAGTTCAAGCTGATGGGCTACCACGACTTTGCCGCCGACCAGACCAACAGCACCTCGACCTTCCTGCTTGGCAACACGCCATTCGTGACCCGCGGCGCGAGTGCCGTGCGCAACAGCTACGAGGCGGGCATTGGAGCCGACTACAAGCTGGGTGCGGTAACCCTTGGGCTCAATTACGACTACGTGGGCAAGTCGGGCTTCAATGCCGATGTTTTCTCGGCGAAGGTACGGTACGACTTCTGATCGCAACCTCCAACGATCCTGACCTTGCCGCCTGAAGACAAAGGCACAGGCAAGGTCTTGTGTTCGCAGTCCCGAAAACGAAAAGGCCGGTATCTCTCGATACCGGCCTTTTCATTCACTTGGCCTGATAGATGATCCCCGGACTGCACTGAACCATCTGGTAATGATCCGGCAAGCCATTGAGCGCCTCCGAAGCCCCCAGGAACAGATACCCCCCTGGCTTGAGCGTCGCGTGGATACGCATGAGGATGTCTTTCTTCACCTGCGCGGAGAAGTAGATCAAAACATTGCGGCAGAACACGATGTCGAACTTGCCCAGCGCCGCATAGCTGTCGAGCAGGTTGAAAGAGCGAAACTCCACCCGACTGCGAATCGCCGGCTTCACCGCCCAGCGCCCCGGCCCTTTCGGGTCGAAGTAGCGCTGCAGGCGCTCCTGCGACAAGCCACGGGCAATCGCCAGGCTATCGTACTCACCGGTCTTGCAGTTATTGAGCATGGCGCCGGAAAGATCAGTAGCGACGATCTGCGCCCCCATCTTCAACTGGCCCAGGTTGCTGCGCTCGAACTCATCGATGGCCATCGAGATCGAATACGGCTCCTGCCCCGACGAGCAGGCCGCCGACCACATGCGCAGGCGCTGACCGGGGTTGCTGCGGATGAACTCGGGAATCACCTTGTTCTTCAGTACTTCGAACGGATAGGTGTCGCGAAACCACAGGGTCTCGTTGGTGGTCATGGCATCGACCACCTGCTCGCGCAGGCCACTGCGGGGCTGGGTCTGGATGCGCTGCACCAGCTCACCCAAGCTCTTGATGCCCTGTTGCTCCATCAGCTTGTTGAGACGGCTGGACACCAGATACTGCTTATTTTCGCCCAGCAGGATGCCACAGGCTTTCTCCAGGAATACCCGGAACTGTTCGAAATCCAAATTACCCGTAGACAATGCTGCCGCCTCTTTTCAATCACTTGCGCCGGGGCTTGCCCCAGCCGTTTCAATGCGTTGCCTTGATCCGATCGACTACGCGCTGGGCCAGGTCGTCCGGCTTGAACTTGGCCAGAAAGTCGTCAGCGCCAACCTTCTTGACCATCGCCTGGTTGAACACGCCCGATAGCGAAGTATGCAGGACGATGTGCAATTTTTGCATGCGCGGATCGTTACGAATCTCGGCGGTGAGGGTATAGCCGTCCATTTCCGGCATTTCAATGTCGGAGATCATCATCAGGAACTCTTCTTCCGGCCGCTTGCCCTCATCCACCAGCTTGCGCAGGTAGTCCAGCGCCTGGCGGCCGTCGTTGAGCGCCACCACCTCCACGCCCACGGTCTGCAGGCAACGGCTGACCTGCTTGCGCGCCACCGACGAATCGTCGACGGTCAGTACCCGCAGCAACACGGCCTTGTCCTGCACCTCGGCATCGACCACGCCGGCGGAGACCGACTCCGAGGACGGCGCCACTTCCGCAAGCACCTTCTCGACATCGACGATCTCGACCATGCGGTTATCTACCCGGGTGACCGCCGTCAGGTAGTGATCACGCCCGGTACCCTTGGGTGGTGGGTGGATCTCTTCCCAGTTCATGTTGACGATGCGCTCGACCGAATGCACCAGGAAACCCTGGGTCTTGGTGTTGTACTCGGTAATGATCACGAAACTGTTGCGGGTCTCTTCTTTCAGGCCCGGCAGCCCCGTCGCCATCGACAGGTCGAGGATGGGGATGGTCGCCCCACGAATGTTCGCCACACCGCGCACCACCGGATGGGACTTGGGCAACAGTGTCAGCTCCGGGCACTGCAGCACTTCCCGGACCTTGAACACGTTGATGCCGTAGAGTTGATCGCCATTGAGACGGAACAACAGCAGCTCGAGGCGATTCTGTCCAACCAGTTGCGTGCGCTGGTTGACCGAATCCATAACGCCAGCCATGCCAGACTCCTTCTATTTTTCTGCTCGCTTGCCAACAAGTCGGCACGGGCTTTGCTTTTTTGAGCGTATGTATACGAAAACGACATTTTTCCGACGACTGACGCGCCTTCTGGCCATCCCCCTGGCCATTGCATGCCTGATCGCATCCGGCGCCCGCACGCTGGCGGATTCGTTTACCTTGCCTGAACAGCTTATCGGTGTCACCCAAGGGTTTCTTGAATTCACCGTCGAAGACTACATGACGCGCACCCAGACCGTGGGGCGTTATGACATCCAGGTCAACAATCTTGACCCACGCCTGCGTATGCCGGTGTGCAGCCAGCAACTGGACGCCTCGCTGGAAAGCCCGGCACAGCCGCTTGGGCGAGTGACGGTGCGGGTACGTTGCGACGGTACTTCGCCCTGGACAGTGTTCGTGCCGGCACAGGTCAAGCTGTTTCGCGACGTGGTGGTCATGACCCGCCCGCTCAAGCGCGAAAGCGTGATCGGTGAAGGTGACGTGGCCCTGCGCGAGCGTGACGTCAGCACCCTGGGCCAGGGCTTTCTGAGCGAACTCGACCAGGCCGTGGGCATGAAACTGCTGCGCCCGACCGTCCTCGACCAGGTCCTGACGCTGCAGCAACTGGAACAGGCGGATGTGATTCGCAAGGGCGACCAAGTGGTGATCACCGCCCGCAGTGGCGGCCTGAGCGTACGCATGCCAGGCGAAGCCCTGAGCAAAGGCGGCCTGACCGAACAGATCCGCGTGCGTAATCTCAACTCCCAGCGCGTGGTCAAGGCCACGGTGGTCGGGCCGGGCCAGGTCGAAGTGGCGATGTAGAAAGAAGCCGCCGGCGGATCCTCGCCGACGAAATATTGCAGGGCCCCGGGACTGGCGGCGATGAACCGCTTTTCCTAAACTGTGTCAGAAATCGGGATACGCGGGTTTGCTGACGGACGGCAAAACATTTGTGCCTAAAGTTTGTTTCGGGTTAGCCGAAACAAAGGCAAGCGTCCTATTTACCCAGAGGTTTCTGATCATGGTCATCGACTTCAGTCGTTTGAATAACTCTCCGTCCATAACGGGCGGCGTTCGCGGCAATGCCACATCGGGCAACACCGAAAAAACCGGTGCTGCCAGCGATGCAGGCAAGCCTGCCAGCGTCAGCGGAGAAGCGGTACACCTCAGTCAAGAGGCCCAGCAGTTGCAGAAGATCAGCGACAAGCTGCGCGATCAACCAGCAGTCGACAGCGCCCGTGTGGCCCAGTTGAAGCAGGCGATCGCAGACGGCAGCTACCAGGTCGATGCCGGCCGGGTCGCCAGCAAACTGCTTGATTTCGAAGCGCAGCGCTAACCTTACGGTGCGCTGACTTCCAGGACGCCAGAGCCAAGAGCCAGCCATGCACGACACCACACTGCTGCAACTGATCGAAGACGACATCGCGCCGACCCAGGAACTGCTCGACCTGCTCCAGAAGGAAACGGTCGCCCTGCACGGTCGGGACATGCAGGTGCTGGAGACCATCCTCGCCCGCAAGCAATCGCTGATCGTCTTGCTCGAGCAGCAGGGCATGCGGCGCAATCACCTGCTCAACGGGCTCGGCCTCAGCGCCGACCGGGCAGGTGTGCAGGCCGTTGCTGCACAATCGCCCAACGGCGAGATCATCCTGCAGCAACTCGATGTGCTGACCCAGTTGATGGACACCTGCCAGAAGGTCAACGAGACCAACGGCCGGGTCATCCAGGTGCAACAGCACGCCACGGCCAACCAGATCAGAATCCTCAACGGCGGCGACTCTCCGTCGCTGTACGATAGCCGTGGCACCACCTCCCCCATGGACAAGCCCCGGGCGATCAGCCAGGTGTGATTATTCCTATTCAAGGCACGGAACATACTGGCAAAATGCCGTTACTTGCGTGTGTCGTTTTTGCCTGGAGATTGATTACCCGTGTTCAATGAGTCCGATGCTCCTCAGCCACCAAAAGTGCTGACCACTCCTCTGGAGATTTCGGCGAACCTGCGCCAGCTGATGGACAGCCACGATCCGCTGATCATCAGCTTCCATGAGCGCAGCCAGCGCTTCCAGAGTTACGTGGTACAGGTGGACCGGGACGCCAACGTTCTGGCACTGGACGAAATGATCCCGCGTGATGGCGAGAAATTCATCGAGAACGGCGAACCCTTCCGTGTCGAAGGTTTCCACGATGGCGTACGCATTGCCTGGGAGTGCGATACTCCGCTGACCATCGGCGAAGTCGATGGCCACCGCTGCTACCGCGGCCCGCTCCCCACCGAAATGACCTACCACCAGCGCCGCAATGCGTTCCGCGCAGCGCTGAAACTGTCGCAACTGGTCGACATCATCCTCGACGGCACCCACCTCAAAGGCAACGGCGCGCTGCGCGGCAAGCTGCTCGACGTGTCCGCCACCGGCTGCAAGCTGCGCTTCGACGGCAATGTCGAAGACCGCCTGCAACTGGGCCAGGTGTACGAGCGCTTCAAGGCGGCCAATCCCTTGGGCCTGACCGACGTCATGGTGGAATTGCGCCACCTGCACTTCGAAGAGCGGATCAACACCACCTTCGCCGGCGTGCGCTTCCACAACCTGAATGGGCAAAGCCAGCGCAAGATCGAGAGCTTCGTGTATCAGTTGCAGCGCGAAGCACGGCGGTTCGACAAGGACGACTACTGATCGTCCAGCTCAAATGAAAAACGCCACCGATCGGTGGCGTTTTCGTTCTGGTCCGTGGGGCCCCGCGACAGGGCCGGCACAGCCTGCGTCAAACCGACTTGTCTGCCTCGGCCTGCGGCGCCTTGGCAGCTGTGTCCTTCTCTTCCTCGGCCTCGGTATCCTCCGCCGCCACCGGCGCCTGCATCACGTCCTGCACGGTCTGCTCGTCGACCCGCGGGTCGAGCGCAGCCGACAGAGGCGAACCTGCCGCCGGCATAGCCACGTGGCCCAGCGGTGCATCCTGCACCTGGTGCAGCCCGGTGACCGCCTTCGGCCGAATACGCCACACCAGCACCAGGGCAAAGAAGGTGAAGAAGGCATAGAGCATCTGTGCGCCCAACGCCTTCATCAGAACGCCCGCCACCAGCGGACCGATGCTCGCACCCACGCCATAGGTGACCAGCAGCATCGCCGTCAGCGATACCCGTCGCTCGCTTTCCACGTGGTCATTGGAGAACGCCACGGCCAATGGGTAGAGGCAGAATTGCAGCAACGAAACGATGAAGCCTGCCGCGAACAACAACTCCAGCGGCACACTGGGCAACAGCGCCAGCGGCAGCGAAACCACCGCCAGGCCGATCGATACACTGCGGATCAGCACTGCTCGATCGTAACGATCCGACAGCCAGCCCAGAGGCCACTGCACGAGAAGCCCGGCAAAAATACAGCAACCCATGAACAGACCGACCTGCTCGGTGCTCAACCCCTGGCGCGCCGCATACAGGGGGGCCAGACCATAGAAGGAGCCGACGATCAGGCCCGCGCCAAGCACAGTACTCAACGACTGCGGTACCCGCTTGATGAAGAACTTCGGCTCCATCGGCGCCGGCCGCAGCGGCGCCGGGTGAATGCGCCGGGTCATCGCCACCGGCACCAGGCACAGGGCGAAGCACATGGCGACCAGCATCAGCAGCTCAGGCCCCAGTGCCGGATGCACCACCAGGATCAACTGACCCAGCACCAACCCGAGGTAGGACGCGATCATGTAGCCGCTGAATACCGCACCGCGCTGCTTGGCATCGGCCTGTTCGTTGAGCCAGCTCTCGATGACCATGTACTGGCACATCATGCCCAGGCCCACGATCATCCGCAGGCCGATCCAGGCGGGCACGAAGTTGGTCATCCCATGCCCGAGCACCGCCGCGCCGACAATGCCGGCACAGGTGGCATACGCACGAATATGCCCGACCCGGGCGATCAATCGGTGACCGACCTTGCCGCCCACTGCCAGGCCGAAATAGTTGGCCGCCATCAGCGCACCGACCCAGAGGCTGTCGACATGGTCGGCAGCCAGGCGCAACGCCAGGTAGGTACTCAACAGGCCTGAGCCGATCAGCATCATCAGGGCGGCAAAGTACAACGAGCGAAATGACTTCCAGATCTGGCGCATGCGTCCCCGCGGGCTCCTTGGGCAGGTGTGGTGCTGCTGGCAAGCATAAGGGCAATTTCCCGGACGCGGGCCCCTGGCAATGAAAAAAAGCCAGGAGCGGCGCGCCGGGCAAAGCTTCTGTCGCGATCAGGCCTGCGCGGCCAGCACCCTACGCTCCCACGGCGTGATCTCATTGAAGAAATCCGTCAATTCCAGGGTCTTGGTGGCGACGTAGCCTTCGATGAACTCCTCGCCAAACAGTTCCCGCGCCAACGTGCTGCGACGCAAGCGCTCGATCCCCGCGTGCAGCGTGCAGGGCAGACTCAGGTGCTCGGGCACCACGAACTCGCCCTGGATCGCCGGCGTGGGTTGCAGCTTGCGCTCGATACCCTGCAGCCCGGCCGCCAGACTTGCGGCGATCGCCAGGTAAGGGTTGGTGTCGGCGCCAGGCAGGCGGTTTTCCACACGTCGCGCCACCGGCGAACTGGCCGGGATGCGCAGGCCGGCAGCGCGATTATCCTCTGACCAGCAAGCATTGTTCGGCGATGCGTACGGGTGGCACAGACGCTGGTAGGAGTTGACGTTGGGCGCGAACAGCGCGGTGAAGTCGGCCATGCACGCCTGCAAACCGCCGATGAAGTGATGGAAGGTGTCGGTTGCCCTGCCCTGTTCGTCACTGAACACGTTACGGCCGGTGCCGATCTCCACCAGGCTCTGGTGGATGTGCATCGAACTGCCAGGGGTATGTGCCAGCGGCTTGGCCATGCAGACCACGGTCAAACCGTGCTTGAGCGCAACCTCCTTGAGCAGGTGCTTGAACAGGAAGGTCTGGTCGGCCAGCAACAGCGGATCACCGTGCAACAGGTTGATCTCGAACTGACTGACGCCCATCTCGTGCATGAAGGTGTCGCGTGGCAGGCCCAGTGCTGCCATGCATCGGTAGACCTCGCTGAAGAAGGGGCGCAGGCCATTGTTGGAGCTGACGCTGAAAGCCGAATGGCCCAGCTCGCGACGCCCGTCCCTGCCCAGCGGTGGCTGGAACGGCTGGCCCGGATCACTGTTCGGGGCGAACACGAAGAATTCCAGTTCGGTGGCCACCACCGGCGCAAGCCCCAGCGCCGCATAACGGGCGATCACCGCCTTGAGCAGGCCACGGGTCGAAAGCCCCGAGGGCGTGCCATCGAGCTCGACCGCATCGCAGATGGCCAGCGCCCGTGGGCTGTCGCTCCAAGGCAGGACATGGGTTTGCCCAGGGTCGGCAACCAGCGCCAGGTCGCCGTCATCGCTGCCGTAGAACCTTGCCGGCGGATAGCCGCCCATGATGCATTGCAGCAGCACGCCACGCGCCATCTGCAGGCGCCGGCCTTCGAGAAAGCCTTCGCCGGTCATTACCTTGCCGCGCGGGACACCGTTGAGGTCGGGGGTGACGCATTCGATTTCGTCGATGCCGGTCAGGCGCTCGGTCGTCATGACGCTGGTCCTTGTTGTTGTAGGCATGCCGCGAACGGCGACAGCCACAACATAGGCCGGGGGTGTTTAAAATATCAAGCACCCTGTAGAGCGATAGGGCCTGAACTGACAACTACTCGCGCAAGGTCATGCCATTGGCCGGTAACGGCAACGCGGTCTTGTAGCGCACCTGCTTCAGCGCAAAGCTGGAGCGGATATTCGCCACCCCCGGCAGCCGCGTCAGGTAATCGAGAAAGCGCTCCAGCGCCTGGATGCTCGGCAACAGCACGCGCAGCAGGTAATCCGGATCGCCCGTCATCAGGTAGCACTCCATCACCTCGGGTCGCTCGGCGATCTCCTCCTCGAAGCGATGCAATGACTGCTCCACCTGCTTCTCCAGGCTGACATGGATGAACACGTTGACATCCAGGCCCAGCACTTCGGGCGACAACAAGGTCACTTGCTGGCGGATGACCCCCAGTTCCTCCATCGCCTTGACCCGGTTGAAACAGGGCGTCGGCGAGAGGTTCACCGAGCGCGCAAGCTCCGCGTTGGTGATCCGTGCGTTCTCCTGGAGGCTGTTGAGAATGCCGATATCGGTACGATCAAGTTTACGCATGAGGAAAATTCACCTGTTTCTTGTGTTTATTCAGAATGTTTATCTGCGCCACGCGATAAAGGCAATGAACTTGAGAGAAAAATTCTTCGGCCCAGCCTCTAAGATGTAAATGACGCTGACCTACCAGTCACAAGCCAGTAGGCAGCGGCGGCCGCTTCAGAGCTCACAAAAACAACATTCGAGCGAGCGTAAAAAGCATGAACGAGTACGCCCCCCTGCGTTTGCATGTGCCCGAGCCCACAGGCCGGCCAGGCTGCCAGACCGATTTCTCCTACCTGCGTCTGAACGATGCCGGTCAAGTCCGTAAACCACCTATCGACGTAGAGCCCGCCGACACTGCGGACCTCTCCTACAGCCTTGTGCGTGTGCTCGACGAGCACGGCAATGCTGTCGGCCCCTGGGCCGAAGGCATCGACCCGCAGGTGCTGCGCCAGGGCATGCGCGCCATGCTCAAGACGCGCATCTTCGACAGCCGCATGGTGGTCGCCCAGCGCCAGAAGAAGATGTCCTTCTACATGCAGAGCCTGGGCGAGGAAGCCATCGGCAGCGGTCAGGCATTGGCCCTGAACCGCACCGACATGTGCTTCCCCACCTATCGCCAGCAGAGCATCCTGATGGCCCGCGACGTGTCGCTGGTGGAAATGATCTGCCAGCTGCTGTCCAACACCCGCGACCCGCTCAAGGGCCGCCAATTGCCGATCATGTACTCGGTGCGCGAGGCGGGCTTCTTCACCATCAGTGGCAACCTGGCGACCCAGTTCGTGCAGGCGGTCGGCTGGGCCATGGCGTCGGCGATCAAGGGTGACACCAAGATCGCCTCGGCCTGGATCGGTGACGGCGCCACTGCCGAATCCGACTTCCACACTGCCCTGACCTTCGCCCACGTCTACCGCGCCCCGGTGATCCTCAACGTGGTCAACAACCAGTGGGCGATCTCCACCTTCCAGGCCATCGCCGGTGGCGAGTCGACCACCTTCGCCGGCCGCGGCGTGGGCTGCGGCATCGCCTCGCTGCGGGTCGACGGCAACGACTTCATCGCGGTGTACGCCGCCTCGCGCTGGGCCGCCGAACGTGCCCGCCGTGGCCTGGGCCCGACGCTGATCGAATGGGTCACCTACCGCGCCGGCCCGCACTCCACCTCGGACGATCCATCCAAATACCGCCCTGCCGACGACTGGAGCCACTTCCCGCTGGGCGATCCGATCCTGCGCCTCAAGCAGCACCTGATCAAGGCCGGCCACTGGTCCGAAGAAGAGCACCAGGCCGTCAGTGCCGAGCTCGAAGCCGAGGTGATCAAGGCACAGAAGGACGCCGAACAGTTCGGCACCCTCGCCAATGGCCATATCCCCAGCGCCGCCTCGATGTTCGAGGACGTGTACAAGGAAATGCCCGATCACCTGCGCCGGCAACGCCAGGAACTGGGGGTTTGAAATGAACGATCACAACAACAGCATCAACCCGGAAACCGCCATGGCCACCACTACCATGACCATGATCCAGGCCCTGCGCTCAGCCATGGATGTCATGCTCGAGCGCGACGACGACGTGGTGGTCTACGGCCAGGACGTCGGCTATTTCGGCGGCGTGTTCCGCTGCACCGAAGGCCTGCAGACCAAGTACGGCAAGTCGCGGGTATTCGATGCACCGATCTCCGAGAGCGGCATCGTCGGCACCGCCGTGGGCATGGGCGCCTATGGCCTGCGCCCGGTGGTGGAAATCCAGTTCGCCGACTACTTCTACCCCGCCTCCGACCAGATCGTCTCGGAGATGGCTCGCCTGCGCTATCGTTCGGCCGGCGAATTCATCTCGCCGCTGACCCTGCGCATGCCCTGCGGCGGCGGCATCTACGGCGGCCAGACCCACAGCCAGAGCCCCGAAGCGATGTTCACCCAGGTCTGCGGCCTGCGTACGGTGATGCCATCCAACCCCTATGACGCCAAGGGCCTGCTGATCGCCTCGATCGAGTGCGACGACCCGGTGATCTTCCTCGAGCCCAAGCGCCTGTACAACGGCCCGTTCGACGGGCACCACGACCGCCCGGTAACCCCCTGGTCGAAGCACCCGCACAGTGCCGTGCCGGACGGCTACTACAAGGTGCCGCTGGACAAGGCGGCGATCACCCGCCCCGGCAACGATGTCACCGTGCTGACCTACGGCACCACGGTCTACGTGGCCCAAGTGGCCGCCGAGGAGAGCGGCGTCGACGCTGAAGTCATCGACCTGCGCAGCCTCTGGCCGCTGGACTTGGAAACCATCGTCGCCTCGGTGAAGAAGACCGGGCGTTGCGTGGTGGTCCACGAAGCCACCCGTACCTGCGGCTTTGGCGCCGAGCTGGTTTCGCTGGTCCAGGAGCATTGTTTCCATCACCTCGAAGCGCCGATCGAGCGCGTCACCGGCTGGGACACCCCCTACCCCCACGCACAGGAATGGGCCTACTTCCCAGGTCCTTCGCGGGTAGGTGCGGCATTGAAACGGGTCATGGAGGTCTGAATGGGCACGCACGTCATCAAGATGCCGGACATCGGTGAAGGCATCGCGCAGGTCGAGCTGGTGGAATGGTTCGTCAAGGTCGGCGATGTGATCGCAGAAGACCAGGTGGTGGCCGATGTCATGACCGACAAGGCCACGGTAGAAATTCCTTCGCCGGTCAGCGGCAAGGTCTTGGCCCTGGGTGGCCAGCCCGGTGAGGTCATGGCGGTCGGCAGCGAGCTGATCCGTATCGAAGTCGAAGGCAGCGGCAACCACATCGACGCACCGCAGGCCAAGCCGGCCGAGGCGCACGCCGCGCCAGCGCCAGCCCAGACGAAGATCGAGCCGCAGCCCGAAAACCGTCCGCAACCAGCGACGAGCCACGCCGCCGCGCCCATCGTCCCGCGCGAGGCGCATGAGAAACCGTTGGCTTCACCTGCCGTGCGCAAGCGTGCGCTGGATGCCGGCATCGAGCTGCGCTACGTGCACGGTAGCGGCCCGGCCGGGCGCATCCTGCACGAAGACCTCGACGCCTTCATCAGCAAGCCACAGACCGCCCTCGGCCAGGCGCCAGCTGGCTACGGCAAGCGCACCGACAGCGAGCAGGTGCCGGTGATCGGCCTGCGCCGCAAGATCGCCCAGCGCATGCAGGATGCCAAGCGCCGCGTCGCGCACTTCAGCTATGTCGAGGAAATCGACGTCACCCAGCTCGAAGCCCTGCGCCAGCAGCTCAACGCCAAGCATGGCGAAAGCCGTGGCAAGCTCACACTGCTGCCCTTCCTGGTGCGCGCCATGGTCGTCGCCCTGCGCGATTTCCCGCAGATCAACGCCACCTACGACGACGAGGCCCAGATCATCACCCGCCACGGCGCCGTACACGTGGGTATCGCCACCCAAGGTGACAATGGCCTCATGGTGCCAGTACTGCGTCACGCCGAAGCCGGCAGCCTGTGGAGCAACGCCAGCGAGATCGCCCGCGTGGCCAATGCCGCGCGCAACAACAAGGCCAGTCGGGAAGAGCTGTCCGGCTCGACCATCACCCTGACCAGCCTCGGCGCCCTGGGCGGTATCGTCAGCACGCCGGTGGTCAACACCCCCGAAGTGGCGATCGTCGGCGTCAACCGCATGGTCGAGCGCCCCGTGGTGATCGATGGCCAGATCGTGGTGCGCAAGATGATGAACCTGTCCAGCTCCTTCGACCATCGCGTGGTCGACGGGATGGACGCCGCCCTGTTCATCCAGGCCGTGCGCGGCCTGCTGGAACAGCCCGCCTGCCTGTTCGTGGAGTGAGCATGCAACAGATCCTCGATACCACCCTGCTGATTATCGGCGGGGGCCCCGGCGGCTACGTGGCCGCCATCCGCGCCGGGCAACTGGGCATTCCCACCGTGCTGGTCGAAGGGCAGGCACTGGGCGGTACTTGCCTGAACATCGGCTGCATCCCATCCAAGGCGCTGATCCACGTGGCCGAGCAGTTCCACCAGACCAGCCGGTATGCTGACGGCTCGGCACTGGGTATCAGCGTCTCGACACCGCACCTGAACATTGCCCGCAGCGTCGAATGGAAGGACGGCATCGTCGACCGCCTCACCAGCGGTGTGGCGGCCTTGCTGAAGAAACATGGGGTGAAGGTGCTCCATGGCTGGGCGAAGATCCTCGACGGCAAGAACGTCGAGGTCGACGGCCAGCGCATCCAGTGCGAACACCTGTTGCTGGCGACCGGCTCGAGCAGTGTCGAGTTGCCGATGCTGCCGCTGGGCGGGCCGGTGATTTCCTCTACCGAGGCCCTGGCACCGAAAAGCCTGCCGCAACACCTGGTGGTGGTCGGCGGCGGCTATATCGGCCTGGAGCTGGGCATCGCCTACCGCAAGCTCGGTGCTCGTGTGAGCGTGGTAGAGGCGCGTGATCGCATCCTGCCCACCTACGACGCAGAGCTGACCGCACCGGTGGCCGAGTCGCTGAAAAAACTTGGCATCGCACTGCACTTGGGACACAGCGTCGAAGGCTATGAACATGGCTGCCTGTCGGCACGCGACGGTGCAGGCCAACAGCTGCGCCTGGAAGCCGATCAGGTACTGGTCGCCGTTGGCCGTCGACCACGCACTCAGGGCTTCGGCCTGGAGAGCCTGGCGCTGAAGATGAACGGTGCGGCGATCGCCATCGACGAGCGCTGCCAGACCAGCATGCGCAACGTCTGGGCGATCGGCGACGTGGCCGGCGAACCGATGCTCGCACATCGGGCGATGGCCCAGGGCGAGATGGTCGCCGAACTTATCGCCGGCAAGACCCGCCGCTTCGAGCCCACCGCGATTGCTGCGGTGTGCTTCACCGATCCGGAAGTGGTAGTGGCTGGCAAGACGCCTGAGCAGGCCAGCGCCGAAGGCCTGGACTGCATCGTTGCGCAGTTCCCCTTCGCGGCCAACGGGCGAGCCATGAGCCTTGAGTCGAAAAGCGGGTTCGTGCGCGTGGTTGCACGTCGCGACAACCATCTGATCCTCGGTTGGCAAGCCGTCGGGGTGGCGGTTTCCGAACTGTCCACAGCCTTCGCCCAATCGTTGGAAATGGGCGCGCGGCTGGAAGACGTGGCCGGCACCATCCATGCCCACCCGACCTTGGGCGAGGCCGTGCAGGAAGCGGCATTGCGAGCTTTGGGGCATGCCTTGCATATCTGATCAGCACTGAAGCGGCGTTGGCCGTTTTGACCCGCGGCGCCTTGGGGTGCTGCGGGTCTTTTTTTGCAACAGCGGCTGTTGCCGATACCGGCAATGCGCTTCCTCCGATGGGCAATCCGCTGCCCAGGTGATACCTGTTGCTCGGCTACAACCCCCGCCACGCTTGGCTTGAGCCAAATGGCACAGGTTTTGCCCCTTGCACAACGCGATTACCATCCAAGGAGGAAACACATGATGATCAGCCTCAACGGGCTGGGCTGGCAGACTGCATTGCAGCAGCCAAGCCGGGTCAACCATGACGCTGTGCAGGCCGATTTCATGCCGCAGCGTCAGGCAATCACCACCAGCAACACAGCAGCGCAGCAGAACAATCAAGGCAGTACCTCGCAGCAAGATGCCGAAGACGCTCGTCAGGAAGCTTTCGCCAAGCTCAAGGTGGCCCTGCAGAACCCTGACATTGGCGCACGTCAGCAGGCCAGTTCGTCGAAACCTGCAGCCAGCAATGCGCTGCAGGAGTTCCGCGACTACATGTCCAAATCGCCAGCGGAAAAGATCAAGGAGAAGCTCCTGCAGGAGCTCGGCATGACCGAGGAGGACTACAACGCCCTGCCTCCCGAGAAGAAACAGAAGATCGACGAGCAGATCGCCCAACGCATGAAGGAAGACGTCGAACTCAAGACCCAGGCCAAGCTGCAACAACAGGCTGAACGCGCAGCAGCCAACACGGCCGACATGGCCCAGGGGAGTGAGACCAGCAAGCAGCAGGAAGACAAGGAAAAGGCGCAGTCCGTCTGAGTGGCATGACCGCGATGGCCGGTGCAACGCTGGCCATTACGGCAGGCTGCTGCGCAGGCAAAAACGCCTGCAGCCGAATCATCGGATAGCAGTGGCAAGCGGGAGCGAGGGAAAGGCGAGAAAGGAAGGATGTGTCCCCTGCTGGAATCGAACCAGCATCTAGCCCTTAGGAGGGGCTTGTTCTATCCGTTGAACTAAGGGGACATCACGGCGCGCATTCTACGCAAATTCAGTGGGTTGGAGAAGCCACCCGACGCGGCGCAGGCTGTCGGCGGCGAGCATGGTAACCAGCGCTCGACCGTTTGTCATGCCCAATACTGGCATTTCCATGTAGTCCCTTTCCGCGATTTCTCAGCGCCTCCAAGCTGCGCGGCGATTCAATTGCATATTAATGGCATCGCCAGGGAATTTTTTGCGCAGGCGCGGTCAAAACGTCAACGTCGGGCGCTTCGGCCTGATGGGGAACGCTTGCGTCATGTTGCATAGCCACTATGCTCAAGGATAGGGAAATCTTGCGGGTTTGATGATTTTCCCCAGGTCTTGTCGAACTTTACAAGATTTTGACAGCAAAGGCCTGACAACAGGGCGAGACGGGAAAGAGTAAAACTTTTCAAACCAGTACTCATTTCTGATAATTGGTACTGGCATAAAGCCTTTACCCGGATCACTATTTGTCACAGAATTGACGCCAAGGAAACGGCGACCATGAGGCAAGATGAGCATCCAAAATCACATCACGGTTGAACATTTTGTCGTCGCGACGGTCGAACCCACTACCGTGCGGCCAATTTGAGAACCGCTTCCCCTGAACCAGAACAACCGGTCAATTTATATGCGCCCAATGAAACAGGCTATCTACTCCAGCCGCACCGCTGACAAGTTCGTCGTCCGCCTGCCTGACGGGATGCGTGAGCGCATTGCCGAGGTAGCGCGCAACCATCACCGCAGCATGAACTCCGAGATCATCGCCCGCCTGGAGCAAAGTCTCATCCAGGAAGGTGCGCTGGGCGACGAGCTGAGCATGCGCCTGGACAGCCCTGAGCTGTCCCTGCACGAACGCGAATTGCTGCAACGCTTCCGTCAACTGACCCATCGCCAGCAGAATGCGCTGGTCGCCCTCATCGCTCACGATGTGGAAATGGCTGCCGACGCCTCCTGAGGCTTCCAACGCCCACGAAAAAAGCCAGCGCAAGCTGGCTTTTTTCGTTTGAGCGGAATCAGTCATAGCAGGAACAGTGTCGCCAGGCCAAGGAAGATGAAGAAGCCGCCACTGTCGGTTACGGCAGTGATCATCACGCTCGACCCCATCGCCGGGTCGCGCCCCAGGCGCACCAGTGTCATGGGGATCAACACCCCCATCAACGCCGCCAGCAGCAGGTTCAAGGTCATTGCCGCGGTCATCACCACACCCAGCGACCAACTGCCATAGAGCAGGAACGCCACTACCCCGATCACCCCACCCCAGATCAGGCCGTTGATCAGCGATACCGCCAGCTCCTTGCGCATCAGGCGACGGGTGTTGCCCGGAGATACCTGGTCCAGCGCCATGGCGCGCACGATCATGGTGATGGTCTGGTTACCCGAGTTACCACCGATACCGGCGACGATAGGCATCAGCGCCGCAAGCGCTACCAGCTTTTCGATCGACCCTTCGAACAGTCCGATCACCCGCGAGGCAACGAACGCGGTGATCAGGTTGATGGCCAGCCATGCCCAGCGGTTGCGCAGCGAACGCCAGACCGAGGCGAAGATATCTTCTTCCTCGCGCAGGCCGGCCATGTTGAGCACTTCGCTTTCGCTCTCTTCACGAATCAGGTCAACCATCTCGTCGATGGTCAGACGGCCGATAAGGCGATTGCTCTTGTCGACCACCGGTGCAGAAACCAGGTCATAACGTTCGAATGCTTGCGCAGCATCGTAGGCATCTTCCTCGGGCGTGAAGCTGACAGGGTCAGTCGCCATGACCTCCGCCACCTTCTTGTCCGGGTCGTTGACCAGCAGACGCTTGATCGGCAGCACACCCTTCAGAATGCCGTCGTAATCGACCACGAACAGCTTGTCGGTGTGCCCCGGCAGCTCCTTGAGCCGACGCAGGTAACGCAGTACCACTTCCAGGCTGACGTCTTCGCGGATGGTGACCATCTCGAAGTCCATCAGCGCACCGACCTGCTCCTCGTCGTAGCTCAGGGCCGAACGCACGCGCTCACGCTGCTGGGCATCGAGGCTTTCCATCAGCTCATGGACAACGTCACGCGGCAGCTCAGGCGCCAGGTCAGCGAGTTCGTCTGCGTCCATTTCCTTTGCCGCAGCCAGCAGCTCGTGATCGTCCATGTCGGCGATCAACGTCTGACGTACGGCGTCGGAAACTTCGAGAAGGATGTCGCCGTCACGATCCGAGCGCACCAGCTGCCAGACCGTCAGACGATCTTCCAGGGGCAAGGCTTCGAGAATATAGGCGATGTCGGCGGGGTGCAGATCATCGAGCTTGCGCTGCAGCTCGACCAGGTTCTGGCGGTGGACGAGGTTTTCCACCAGGTCGTTGTGCTGACCTTCCTGACGATGAGTCAGGTCCTCAACGACGCGCTGGCGCTGCAGTAGCTCGATCACCTGGGCGAGGCGATCCTGCAGGCTCTCTTGGACTTTCTTTACTTCGACTTCGGTCATAGGCGAACTCCACTCCCAGCAGCGGAGCACGCCGGGAGAATCAATCGGTCAGATCTGGCTTGATAAAGCGGATTAAGGGGTAACTACTGGGTAAGTCCATGGTGGTATTCCACAAGCCCCGGCGGGGCTGACGGGCGCAATCATACACTGCTCAAGCTGTCTGATCGCTTAAATTTTTGGCTGGAACAATCGTTTGCGCGATAAAGCTGTGACAACGCTCGAAGCCAACAGTGCGACGGCGCACAACAGCGAAAAAGCACATCGATGTGCAGCAGGGGTTTATATGGAGTCTAGCCGCGTTGCACTGACAGATTCGTGAACGGCAGAAAAGAAAAAGCCCGCTACAGGAGCGGGCTTTTTGGTGTGGCGGACTCAGGAGGATTCGAACCTCCGACCGCTCGGTTCGTAGCCGAGTACTCTATCCAGCTGAGCTATGAGTCCGTGGTGGTAGTTTTAGACCAGATTACCACTGGTTTCGAAGCTTCTCTTCTTGAAGATTTCTCGACAAGCAAAGCCACTTCAGAAAGTGGCGGACTCAGGAGGATTCGAACCTCCGACCGCTCGGTTCGTAGCCGAGTACTCTATCCAGCTGAGCTATGAGTCCGTCGATGGTAGTTTTAGACCAGATTACCACTGGTGAAATGATGCGTCTTCCAAAGAAAACCGCCTCATTGTATGGCGGACTCAGGAGGATTCGAACCTCCGACCGCTCGGTTCGTAGCCGAGTACTCTATCCAGCTGAGCTATGAGTCCGTGTCTTGCCGCGCATTATAGTTCGCTAAACCGTTTTGCCAAGTACTTTTTCGTTTAATTTCAACGACTTAAGCATTTTGACCAGTTACAGCGCCCTACACGAAGAATGGCGGTGAAGGGGGGATTCGAACCCCCGATACCCTTATGAGGTATACTCCCTTAGCAGGGGAGCGCCTTCGGCCACTCGGCCACCTCACCGCAACACGGGGCGTATATTAACCAGACCCCTCCCCGTTTGCAAACCCTTTTTTGAAAAAAACTTCAAAAAAATTAAAGGGTTGGTTCTTCGTCCTTCTCTTTCTTGATCCGCAGGTAGATTTCCTCGCGGTGAACAGCCACTTCCTTAGGGGCACTCACACCGATTCGTACCTGGTTGCCTTTGACACCCAGGACCGTCACGGTGATCTCACCATCACCAATGATCAGGCTCTCGGCGCACCGACGAGTCAGAATCAACATAGCTTTCTCCTCACGCAGTTCATTCAGGGACAACAGTCTGTTGGAAACAGAGGGCTGGTCGGGACAAAGGCCCAGCTCTCTTTGTCGGCTGTCAGGCAGGAAAGGACAGTAACCCGCATGACAGCCAGAAACGCGAAGGGCGCGGCCAAAGCCGCGCCCCCCGGGGCAATGCGTCACTCGCTCTGTCGGGCAGGCGCATCGAGCTCGAACGCGGTGTGCAGCGCGCGTACGGCCAGCTCCAGGTACTTCTCTTCGATCACCACCGACACCTTGATCTCGGAAGTAGAGATCATCTGGATGTTGATGCTCTCCTTGGCCAGGGCCTCGAACATACGGCTGGCCACGCCCGCGTGGGAGCGCATGCCGACGCCAACGATCGACACCTTGGCGATCTTGGTATCGCCGATCACTTCACGGGCACCGATTTCACGAGCGGTGTTCTCCAGCACGCTCAGAGCCTTTTCGTACTCGTTGCGGTGCACGGTGAAGGTGAAGTCGGTGGTGTTATCGTGCGAGACGTTCTGCACGATCATGTCGACTTCGATGTTCGCGGCGCTGATCGGGCCGAGGATCTTGAAAGCAACGCCCGGGGTGTCCGGTACGCCACGAATGGTCAGCTTGGCCTCATCACGGTTGAAGGCGATACCGGAAATGATCGGCTGTTCCATGGATTCCTCTTCATCGATGGTAATGAGGGTACCCGGACCCTCCTTGAAGCTGTGCAGCACGCGCAGCGGAACGTTGTATTTGCCGGCGAACTCCACCGAACGGATCTGCAGCACCTTGGAACCGAGGCTGGCCATTTCCAGCATCTCTTCAAAGGTGATCTTCTCCAGGCGACGGGCCTGCGGTACCACACGTGGATCGGTGGTATAGACGCCATCGACATCGGTGTAGATCTGACATTCGTCGGCCCCCAGCGCTGCCGCCAGGGCAACACCGGTCGTGTCGGAGCCACCACGCCCGAGGGTGGTGATGTTGCCGTGCTCGTCGACGCCCTGGAAACCTGCGACCACGACCACGGTGCCAGCCTTGAGGTCGGCGCGGATCTTCTGGTCATCGATCTGCAGGATGCGCGCCTTGTTGTGCGCGCTGTCGGTCAGGATACGCACCTGGTTGCCGGTGTAGGACACCGCCGGCACGCCACGCTTGATCAGCGCCATGGCCAGCAGCGCAATGGTCACCTGCTCGCCGGTCGAGACGATCACATCCAGTTCACGCGGAACCAGCTGATCGGACACCTGCTTGGCCAGGTCGATCAAGCGGTTGGTTTCCCCGCTCATGGCCGACAGCACAACCACCAGGTCATCGCCTGCCTCGCGGTGTTTCTTGACCTTGTCGGCCACCTGCTCGATCCGCTCGATAGAGCCAACGGAGGTGCCGCCAAATTTCTGTACGATCAACGCCATTTCAAAGTGCCTCAGCCCACGAAGGGCACCCAGTAAACAATCCTTCCTGACGCGCCCCGCAACCAGACTGCGGGGCGCGTCATCTCAAAGCCCCTGCTCGGCGAACGGCACGGCCAGTGCCAGGGCCTGATCCAGCGCAGCGACGTCGACGCCACCACCCTGGGCCATGTCCGGACGACCACCGCCCTTTCCGCCCACCGCCGCAGCGGCCTGCTTCATCAGGTCGCCAGCCTTGAGTTGGCTGGAGAGGTCTTTGGTCACGCCGGCCACCAGCACGACCTTGCCCTCATGCTCGCTGCCCAGCAGGATCACTGCATGGCCGAGCTTGTTCTTCAGCTGATCGACGAGCGCCAGCAGCGCCTTGCCATCCTGCCCATCCAGGCGAGCGGCAAGCACCTTGGCACCCTTGACCTCAACGGCCGCACTGGAGAGATCGTCCCCTGCGGCGCTGGCGGCCTTGGCCTGCAGCTGCTCGAGCTGCTTCTCCAGCTGACGGTTGCGCTCGAGCACAGCCGACAGCTTGTCGATCAGGTTGTCGCGGTTACCCTTGACCAGTTGCGCCGCTTCCTTGACCTGCTCTTCGGCAGCGTTCAGGTAGGCCAGCGCCGCAGCACCGGTGATCGCCTCGATACGACGCACACCGGAGGCTACGCCACCTTCACTGATGATCTTGAACAGGCTGATATCGCCGGTGCGCTTGGCGTGGATGCCGCCGCACAGCTCTACCGAGAAATCACCGCCCATGCTCAGTACGCGCACGGTGTCGCCGTATTTCTCACCGAACAGCGCCATGGCGCCTTTGCGCTTGGCGGTCTCGATATCGGTCTCGATGGTTTCGACCGCGGAGTTCTTGCGCACTTCGCGGTTTACGATGTCTTCGAGTGCCTTGATCTGCGCAGGCGTCACAGCCTCGAAGTGGCTGAAGTCGAAGCGCAGGCGCTGGCTGTCGACCAGCGAGCCCTTCTGCTGGACGTGCTCGCCCAGCACTTCACGCAGAGCAGCGTGCAGCAGGTGAGTCGCTGAGTGGTTCAGCGAGGTGGCGTGCTGCACATCGGCATCCACGCGGGCCTCGACCGGGGCGCCAATCAGCAGCGCGCCGCTGGCCACCACGCCGTGGTGCAGGAAGGCACCACCGGTCTTGGTGGTGTCGCGCACATCGAAGCGCGCAGCCCCAGCCTGCAGGTAGCCACTGTCACCGACCTGGCCGCCGGATTCGGCGTAGAACGGCGTACGATCCAGGACGACCACGCCCTCCTCGCCTTCGCCCAACTGGTCGACCGACTGGCCATCCTTGTACAGGGCGATGATCTTGCCCTGACCTTCGGTGCTGCTGTATCCGAGGAAATCGGTGGCGGTATCGACCTTGACCAGGCTGTTGTAGTCCATGCCAAAGGCGCTGGCCGAGCGGGCGCGCTCGCGCTGGGCGTCCATCTCGCGCTCGAAGCCGGCTTCGTCGATGGTCAGCTCACGCTCGCGGGCGATGTCGGCCGTCAGGTCCATGGGGAAGCCATAGGTGTCGTACAGCTTGAACACCACGTCGCCCGGCACGACCTTGCCCTGCAGCTGCGCCAGGTCCTGTTCGAGGATGCGCAGGCCCTGCTCGAGAGTCTTGGCGAACTGCTCTTCTTCGGTCTTGAGCACGCGCTCGATGTGCGCCTGCTGGCTCTTGAGCTCGGGGAAGGCTTCACCCATCTCGCTGACCAGTGCGGCCACGACCTTGTGGAAGAAGCTGCCCTTGGCGCCAAGTTTGTTGCCATGGCGGCAGGCGCGACGAATGATGCGGCGCAGCACATAGCCACGGCCCTCGTTGGAAGGCAGCACGCCGTCGGCGATCAGGAAGCCGCAGGAACGGATGTGGTCGGCGACCACTTTCAGCGACGACTGCGCTTCGTTACGGCAACCGATGGCCTGGGCTGCGGCATCGAGCAGACTCTGGAACAGGTCGATCTCGTAGTTCGAGTGCACGTGCTGCATCACCGCACTGATGCGCTCAAGGCCCATGCCGGTGTCCACCGACGGGGCGGGCAACGGGTGCAGGACACCGTCGGCAGTGCGGTTGAACTGCATGAAGACGTTGTTCCAGATCTCGATGTAGCGGTCGCCGTCTTCTTCCGGCGAGCCGGGTGGGCCACCCCAGATGTCGGCGCCGTGGTCGTAGAAGATCTCGGTGCACGGACCGCAAGGGCCGGTATCACCCATGGTCCAGAAGTTGTCGGAAGCGTACGGGGCGCCTTTGTTGTCACCGATGCGCACCATGCGCTCGGCCGGCACGCCGACTTCCTTGGTCCAGATGTCGTAGGCTTCGTCGTCGCTGGCGTAGACAGTGACCCAGAGCTTCTCCTTGGGCAGGTTCAGCCACTTGTCGGAGGTCAGGAAGGTCCAGGCAAAGGTGATCGCGTCGCGCTTGAAATAGTCACCGAAGCTGAAGTTGCCCAGCATCTCGAAGAAAGTGTGGTGACGCGCGGTGTAGCCGACGTTTTCCAGGTCGTTGTGCTTGCCACCGGCGCGCACGCACTTCTGGCTGCTGACAGCGCGCGTGTAGGCGCGCTTCTCGGCGCCCAGGAAGCAGTCCTTGAACTGGTTCATGCCTGCGTTGGTGAACAGCAGGGTTGGGTCGTTGTTCGGGATCAGCGAACTGGAGGCGACTCGGGTATGTCCCTGCTCTTCGAAGAAGCGAAGGAAGGCTTCACGGATTTCTGCGCTTTTCATAGGTTCTTCCACGGAAACGGCGGCCGTTTTGGCTAACGCGTCGGATCGACGAAACGACGGCAAAGGGCCGCATTATATCGGTCCTGCAATCGAGGTGCAGTGTGTTTATGCGATGGAAACCGGCAAACGGACAGTTTTTCCGCTGCAAACAGGTAAAAACGACATGAGCGGATGCTAAATCGGAGCTTTCGTCACTGACAAGCCAATTACCGCCCAGGGGAAAGGAAAAGGGAATAGGCGGCAAATTAAATCCCTGTCATCCGCCTCATGCTGACCATTCAGGCGGTACAGGAGTACCACTGGAACCACCGAGCGAACGCCAGAATGCAGCCTCCCCTACGAAAGGAGACGCCCATGGCGCCCGAAGACCTCATGATCCACACCGCTTCCGGCCTTGTGCTGAGACAACAACTACCCTACAGAAGCGGCCCACTGGCGATCAGTCGCCATGATCACACGCTGCTGATCGAAGCACTGGCCCCAGACACCGAACTGTCGGTTCATCCAAGCCCCGAAGGCATCGTGCTGCGCATCGAAGCCACCCGCTACACGCTGGCCCTGGCAAAAACAGAGATGCTGCATATTCGTACTGGCGCCGGCGACGACAACGTATTCGTCGAGTCCACCCTCGACAGCCGCATCGTGATCGAGACCGGCGAGGGCAACGACAGAATCCGGATCGAGGGCCAATTGCCTCCTGATGGCCAGCCCCTGAATGCCGGCTCGGTGATCATTGACGCCGGGGCCGGCGATGACCACGTCGTGGTAGAAGGGGTTCGGCAAGCAGAAATCGATGGCGGCAAGGGCAACGACGCCCTGCACAGCGCCGCTGCCCACAGCACGTTGTATGCCGGCGCTGGCGACGACGTCGTCAGGGTCAATGCGGGCAATGCGACCATCGAGGCCTTTGCCGGCCACAATCGCCTGTCCACAGGGCCACTGGACGATCGACTCTACGGCAACGCCAGCAGCATTCTCGTCGAGGACGGTTTCAGCGCACCACTGCTCTACGAGGCACGCGATGCGCAGCTACCAGCGCAATACCTCGACACCTTCGATATCCAGGGTGATCCCGCATACACCGACAAAGTCAGGCGCCAGTTGGTGATGCTGCGGGCCAGCCCGAGTGCCTCGGGGCTTCTGGAACAGTTGGTGGCGCACAAGGTGAAGGTCGCCATCACGCCGATCCCGGAACTGGACAATGCTTATGCTGGATTTGATCCCGCCCAAGGCGATCCGACAATCCGAAACGGCGTGCGAGGCGATCGCATCCTGAACTGCATAATCGGCTATAACCCGCTGGCCCACAGGCGTGACGCACCATCACTGGTGATGCTCTACCATGAGCTCTGTCACATTTGGAACTTCGCGACCGGAAGTGTGAACGACAACGCCGAGCGCTTGGCTGTCGGACTCGAAAACCCAGGCTCCTTGTTCGATTTCGACGACGATCCAAGCACGCCCGACACCGTCACCAATCCTGCACCGTTCAACGAAAATGCCCTGCGACACGAACTAGGCCTACCACCCAGGCTGACTTACCCCTGAACCCCTACTCCAGGCGCTGCCCGGAATCCGGCACGATCAGAATCCCTGCCCGCAAGCCATTCCTGACCTTGGGGTTGGGGAAAATGATACGTGCCCCCTCCTCTTCCACGACCCAGCGTGTTTCGGCCAGGTCCTCGGCCAGCAGATAGCCCTTGCTGAGCTCGGAAAAATTCTCGATATCCGCCGGCAAATGCAGGTGGAAGCTGTCGCTGTGCTTGATGATTTCCCGGGCGACGCTGAACAGCTTCAGGCCATCGAGGCTGGGCCCGATCTCTGGCTCGGTACCCTCGATGAGCTGGACAAGCCGCTGCTCCAGCTTATCGAGATTGACCTGTTCGTTCTGCCCGAACGGACGGGCCTTGCCCAGCTCCAGGGTGAAGGCTTCGGCGTCGAGTTGTTCGTAGGTGAAGGCACTGAAGGTGATCGACGACTTGCTCTGCAACAGCACCGCCTCCATGCCGGCGGCCGCCAGGCGGGCCAGTTCGCGGCGTGAATGCTTGCGGCCTTCCTTGAACGGGTACAGGGCGAACTGCTCGATCTTCGAACCGCGAATGGCCGTGTGCAGGTCGTAATGCAGGCGAGTACGCTCGGGCTTGCTGAAGAACACCCGGGCAAACTGCTCGAGCTCCGCGGCGCGCAGCGCCTCGAAACCACTGGAAAGCTCGTGACGACCGTTGAACAGGCGATTGATGTCCTGCTCGATGAAGCGCTCGCCCTTGCGAATCGCCGCAGGGTTGCCGAACAGGAACAACACCCTGGCACGCGGCTTGATCTGGCCGTTGGCCACACCATGCAGCAGCCGCTCCAGCAACTCGATCGGCGCGGTCTCGTTGCCGTGAATGCCAGCCGACAACAACAGGTCGAGCCCGCAATCTTCGCTTTCGGCCGGACGCACCTCCAGCGCGCCCTCCCCCAACCAGCGCAAACGCACGCCCTTGGGGGTCACTTGGGTCTTCTCGGCCGGTTCGTGATCGGTCAGGGTCAGCTCAAGCAGTTTGCCGAGGGCGAGCATAGGGCATTTCCTTAGTGGTGATGACCGCAATCCGGACCGTGCACGTGATCGTCGTCTTCACCGACCTCGGCAGGCTCCATCTCCAGCTGCAGGCTGACCAGGTTGGTGGCCATTGGGCGCAGCAGCAGGTTGGCGTACTCGGTATCGTCTTCCTCGACATCGACACCGATCAGCAGTTGACCGCGGCCATCCTGCTGGATCCACACCTCCTTGCCTTGCCAGACCACCGCAAAGCGGGTGCAGGAGGTTTCCAGCTGGGTGCCGTCTTCATCTTCCAGGATCAGGCGCAGGGCGTCGGACATTGCAAATTCTCTCTATCAAGGTTGGCGTTGGAACGGATAGACCGAACCCAACTTCAGGATCTGGGTCAACTCATCCAGTGCCGTACGGCATTCGTCCAGCAATTGCGGGTCGGCAAGATCAGCTTCGCCCAGACGGTCGCGGTAGTGCTTGTCGACCCACTGCACCAGGGTGTCGTACAGCGGGGCGGTCATGATAACGCCTTGATTGACCGCCGCCAGTTCCGTTTCCTTCAGGGCCACGCGCAAGCGCAGGCAGGCCGGGCCACCGCCGTTCTGCATGCTCTGCTTGAGGTCGAACACCTTGACCTCCTTCACCACACCCTGCTGGCCGGTCAGCTGGCTCAGGTAACTCCAAACCCGCTCGTTGTTGCGGCACTCCTCAGGTACCACCAGCAGCATGGAACCGTCGTCGCGCGACAGCAACTGGCTGTTGAACAGGTAGGACCGCACCGCGTCCTCCACCGTCACTGCCGAACGCGGCACGCGGATGGCCTGGAAGTTGCCGCCCTTTGCAGCCAGTTTAGCCTGCAGCTGGCCAAGCACCGTGTCGGTCTCGAGGAAGGCGTCCTCGTGGTAGAACAGCACCTCGCCGTTACCCACCGAAATCACGTCGTTGTGGAACACCCCCTGATCGATCACCGCAGGGTTCTGTTGAGCGTAGACCACACCTTCCTCGCCAAGGCCATGCAACCGCGCCACGGCCTGGGAGGCCTCGAGGGTCTGGCGCGCCGGATACTTCTGTGGCGACGGGTAGCGCGCGTCGAAGGCGCTGCGACCATAGACGAAGAACTCCACGCCCGACTCGCCGTACGCACGGCAGAAGCGCGTGTGATTGGCCGCACCCTCGTCGCCGAACTGGGCCACTGCCGGCAATGCCGCGTGATGGGCGAAATGCTGCTCGTCAGCGAACATCGCCGCCAGCACGCGACTGGTGGTCGGGTGTTCGATGCTGCGGTGGTACTTGCAGTTGAGGTTGGCTGCAGTGAAATGCACCCGCCCATCCGCCGTGTCGGCGCTGGGGCTGACGGTGGCGGCGTTGGCCACCCACATGCTCGAGGCCGAGCAACTGGCGACGAGCAGCGGCATGGCCTCCTTGGCGGCGCGGCGGATCACCTCGGCGTCGCTGCCGGTGAAGCCCAGGCGGCGCAGGGCAGCCACATCGGGTCGCTCCTGTGGGGCCAGCACACCTTGCTTGAAGCCCATTTCCATCAGGGCTTTCATTTTTGCCAGGCCCTGGCGCGCCGCTTCTCGCGGATTGGAGCACTGCTGGCTGTTGCTCTGCGAGGCCACGTTGCCGTACGAGAGGCCGCCGTAGTTGTGGGTTGGCCCCACCAGGCCATCAAAATTCACTTCATAGGATTTCATCGGCTAGCTCCGAGACCTGTTGTTATAGGGTGACGCCCGGCGTCAGGGTCGCCGGCAGGGCAAGGCTGGCGGTCTCCAGCGAGGCCACGGGGTAGGCGCAGTAGTCCGCCGCGTAATAGGCACTGGCCCGGTGATTGCCACTGGCCCCCACGCCACCGAACGGTGCGCTGCTGGCGGCGCCGGTGAGTTGCTTGTTCCAGTTGACGATGCCGGCGCGGCTGCGCAACCAGAAGTACTGGTAGCGAGCGCGCGAGTCGGACAGCAACCCGGCTGCCAGGCCGTACTGGGTGTTGTTGGCCTCATCGATCGCCGCATCAAAGTCGCTGTAGCGATTCACCTGCAGCAGTGGGCCGAAGAACTCTTCGTCGGGCCGGTCGGCAACTGCCGAAACATCGAGGATGCCTGGCGTCAACAAGGCAGCGCCGGCCTTTGGCTGGGTCATTTCCAGCAGCGCCTGCGCGCCCCTGGCCAGCAGTTCGGACTGGGCAGCCAGCAAGGCAGCGGCAGCCTGCAGCGAAATCACCGAGCCCATGAACGGCGTCGGTTGCTGATCGAAGGCTCCGACGCTGATGCTGCGACTGACCTCGACCAGGCGCGCAAGCAGCTTGTCACCCCAGGCGCCGTGCGGCACCAGAAGACGGCGCGCACAGGTGCAACGCTGCCCGGCCGAAATGAACGCCGACTGGATGATGGTGTAGACCGCAGCATCCAGATCCTTGACCTCATCGACCACCAGCGGATTGTTGCCGCCCATTTCCAGCGCCAGGATCTTGTCCGGACGACCGGCGAACTGCTGGTGCAGCAGGTTGCCGGTGCGGCTGGAACCGGTGAAGAACAGACCATCTATGCCCGGGTTGGCCGCCAGAGCGACACCGGTTTCACGGGCGCCCTGCACCAGGTTGAGCACACCGCTCGGCAACCCGGCGGCGATCCAGCACTTGACCGTCAGCTCGGCGACCTTGGGGGTCAGCTCGCTGGGCTTGAACACGACACAGTTGCCAGCCAGCAGCGCCGGCACGATATGGCCGTTAGGCAAGTGACCAGGGAAGTTATAGGGGCCGAACACCGCCACCACGCCATGCGGCTTGTGGCGCAACACGGCGGTCGCGTCGGCCAGCGGGCCGCTCTTCTCGCCGGTACGCTCGCGGTAGCTCTGCACCGAGATCGCTACCTTGTTGACCATGCTGGTGACTTCGGTGGCCGACTCCCACAAGGGCTTGCCGGTTTCCTCACCGATGCAGCGGGCCAGTTCGTCGGCGTTGGCCTTGAGTTGGTCAGCGAAGCCTTCGAGCACGGCGATGCGCGCCTCCAGGCTCAGTTGCGCCCAGGCCGGAAAGGCATTGCGCGCCGCCTGCACCGCAGCTTCGACCTGAGCAGGCGTCGCGCCCTGCCCTTGCCAGACCACGGCCTGGCTGACCGGGTCGAGCGATTGCAGGGCGTCACCCTGGCCAGCCTGCCAGTTTCCGGCGATGTAATGCGTGGTCATTATTGGGTCTCCCGGGGTGCAGTCAGCGGCACGGCGCGAACGTTATCGCCAACGCCCAGGCGCAGGCGCTTGGCGGTCTGCGGATCGACGACCAATGTCCCGGCCGCCAGACGCGCGGGCGCTGCGGTGATACGGCAGTCTTCGCGCTTGCGGTTGTGGATGATGTAAGGCGTGGCGTCGTCACCCGGCGTACCGACCGCCAGCACCAGGGTTTCACTCTCGCGCACGGCTCGGATCTTCGCGGTCTCGCATTCGATTGCCGGGCCGGCATCGAAGATGTCGACGTAGCCTTGATAGTTGAAACCTTCGCGCTTGAGCATCGCCAGCGCAGGCTCGGTGTCGGTGTGCACGCGCCCGATGACGCTGCGCGCAGCCTCCGACAGGAAACAGGTGTACAGCGGGAACTTGGGCATCAGCTCGGCGATGAACGACTTGTTGCCCACGCCGGTGAGGTAGTCGGCCTGGCTGAATTCCATCTTGAAGAAGTGGCGGCCCAGGCTTTCCCAGAACGGCGAACGACCGGCAGCATCGGACATACCACGCATCTCGGCGATGATCTTCTTGCCGAACAGGTCAGGGAACTCGGCGATGAACAGCATGCGCGACTTCGACAGCAGGTGCCCATTGCGCCCGCTGCGGTAGTCACTGCGCAGGAACAGCGAGCACAGCTCGGAGTTGCCGGTCAGGTCGTTGGCCAGGAACAGGGTCGGGATCTCGCGGTAGATGTTCAGTTCCTGCGAGGCGCTGACCGTCAGGCCGACCCGATAGTTGTACCAAGGCTCGCGCAAACCGACGGCGCCGGCGATGGCGCTGATGCCGACCACCAGGCCTTCGTCGTTCTCCAGCACGAACAGGTAGTCGGTGTCGCCGCGCTCGGCTTCGCCACTGAAGCTCTTCTCGGCCCAGCCGACACGGCGGGCCAGTCGCTCCTCGTTGGCAGGAAGCGTGGTCAGCCCGGTGGTACCGGTGCTGCGGGCCAATTCGATCAGCGCGGGTAAATCGCTGCTGCGTACAGGACGAACGATCATGCTATCTCCTTGTGCGGCGGCCTCTGCCTGCCGCGAATCGCGCTTGCCAGCTTCGCGCAGGCTCAGGCGGCAACCAGACGGACGTTGCCACCTTCACCGACGCCCAGGGCGTCGGCAGCTTCATTGCTCAGTGCCACTGGCTTGCCCGGCACCCAGTCCAGTTCCAGCAGCACGGCGCGGTAGTCCTGCAACTGGCCGTTGCACACCAGGTACGGGCGCCCGCCCTTGACTGGCGTGTCGTCAATCCTGACCGGCACCACGCGGCTCTGGGCAATCGAGCGGATCGCCGAAGTGCGTGCATGCAAGGTCGGGCCACCGTCGAAGATGTCGATGTAGTGCTCGGTCTCGAAACCCTCGCGCATCAGGATGTCGAAGGTAATCTGCGCGCGCGGGTGCACCTGGCCCATGGCTTCCTGGGCTTCGTCGTGCAGCAACGGCACGTAGATCGGGTAGTGCGGCATCAGTTCGGCGAGGAAGGTCCGGCTCTTCAGCCCGCACAGGCGCTCGGCGTCGGCGTAGTTGAGGTCGAAGAAGTTGCGCCCGATGGCGTCCCAGAACGGTGATTCACCCTGATCGTCGCTGTAGCCGACGATCTCGGTCACCACCGAGTCGGCAAAACGCTCGGGATGCGAGGCCATGAACAGCAGGCGACCGCGCGAATTGAGCTCGGCGAAGCCGCTGTTCACCAGCTCGGGCAATACGTAGAAGCTGGTCAGCAGGCTGTTGCCGGTCAGGTCGTGGCACAGCGACAGAACGTGGATCTTGTTGTGGATCTTCAGCTCGCGCGAAGCGTGCACGAAGGTTTCGTTGCGAAAGCTGTAGAACGGCTCGGAATAGCCGGCCGAGGCGACGATGGCCGAACAGCCGGCGAGCTTGCCGGAGGTGCTGTCTTCAAGCACGAAGAAATAGCTCTCTTCTCCGTTGAAGCTCACCTCGGCAGCGAAGGAGGTTTCCGAGGCGGCGATCTTGTCGCCCAGGCGGCCCGCGTCATCGGGCAGCGAGGTGACACCAATGGGGCTGTCGGCAGCCATGCGCTGCACTTCATTCAGATCCGCCATTTGCGCGGGGCGCATCACCAGCATGGTGTCACTCCTTTGGAATACGGGCCGACCCGGTCGGCACGGAAGAACGGCGGGCACACCCTTGCTTGCACAAGCAGGCACCCGCACTGGAATTCAGGTATCGCCGGCGCAGTATGATCCGCCCCGGCGATGGGACCGCAGGGCGATCAGCCCTGGGTCAGCTTGGCCACAGCGCGCTCGAAGCGGTCCAGGCCCTCGTCGATGTCAGCGTCCTCGACCACCAGGCTCGGCGCGAAGCGCACGACGTCAGGACCGGCCTGCAGCACCATCACGCCTTCTTTCTCGGCGGCATTGAGGATGTCCTTGGCCTTGCCTTTCCAGGCCTCGCTCAGCACACAGCCGATCAGCAGGCCGACGCCACGCACCTGGGTGAACAGGCCAGTGTCCTGGCCGATCTTCTCCAGACGGGTCTTGAAACGCGCGTGCTTGGTCTTGATGCCGGCCAGCGTCTCGGGGGTGTTGACCACGTCCAGCACCGCACAGGCGACGGCGCAACCCAGCGGGTTGCCGCCATAGGTGGTGCCGTGGGTGCCAACGGCCAGGTGCTTGGCCAGCTCGGTGGTGGTCAGCATGGCACCGATCGGGAAGCCACCGCCCAGGCTCTTGGCGCTGGTCAGGATATCCGGGGTCACGCCGTAGTGCTGGTAGGCGTACAGCGATCCGGTACGGCCGACGCCCGTCTGTACTTCATCGAAGATCAGCAGGGCGTTGTGCTCGTCACACAGTTTGCGCGCACCTTCCAGGTAGGTCTTGTCGGCCGGCACCACCCCGCTCTCGCCCTGGATCGGCTCGATCACTACGGCGCAGGTCTTGTCGGAGATCTGTGCCTTCAGCGCTTCCAGGTCGTTGTACGGGACATGGCTGATGCCGGTGATCTTGGGTCCGAAACCGTCGGAGTACTTGGGCTGGCCACCGACGCTGACGGTGAACAGGGTGCGACCGTGGAAGCTGTTCACGGTGGCGATGATCTCGTGCTTTTCCGGGCCGAAGCGGTCATGCCCGACACGACGGGCCAGCTTGAAGGCGGCCTCGTTGGCTTCGGCGCCGGAGTTGCAGAAGAAAGCACGGTCGGCAAAGGTGGCATCCACCAGCTTGTGCGCCAGGCGCAGGGCCGGCTCGTTGGTGAAGACGTTGGACACGTGCCACAGGGTGTTGGCCTGTTCGGTCAGCGCTTTGACCAGTGCCGGGTGGCAATGACCCAGGGCGTTCACCGCAATGCCGCCGGCGAAGTCGATGAGTTCGCGGCCCGACTGGTCCCAGACGCGGGAGCCCTCGCCTCGAACAGGAATGAAGGCCGCCGGGGAGTAGTTGGGAACCATGACCTGGTCGAAATCGGCACGCTGCACCGGGGCTTGCTCAACGGACATCTGAGTCTCCTGAAGAGGAACGCTGGCCTGAAAGTGGCGAGCGATGGGGGGATTGTAAGGACTGATCGGCGCCTGTCCTTGCTGCCAGGCGACAACTTGTTACAGCGCCAACCCCTGTTTTACCTGGGTTTTCGGCAATGCGACAAACACTGTCGCAATCGCGCAGTGTAACGGGCTGACGGGGTGGCGGGGAGAGGGTTGGGCAAATTGGGAGAACGGGTGTTCACAGGAGAGGGAGACGCCCGCGGCGGCCCTATCGCGGGGCAAGCCCGCTCCCACAGCTACCCCGGCGAACTCAGAATCAGTGGGGCAGCTATGGAAGCGGACTCGCCCCGACCTCAACCGCGCTCGGCCGACGCCGAACTCAACTCGAACGGGCTGCTGCTGCGCCGCTGATTGCGGTCTTCCCGCGGCGTGGCGCCGAAGAAATTGCGGTAGGCGCTGGAGAAATGCGGCCCGGATGAGAACCCGCACGACAAGCCGATCTGGATGATCGACTTGCTGGTCTGCATCAGCATCTGCCGCGCCTTGTTCAGGCGCAGCTCCAGATAGTACTGGCTGGGCACGCGATTGAGGTACTGCTTGAAGATCCGCTCCAACTGCCGGCGCGAGACACAGACATGCTGGGCGATCTCGTCGGTGGTCAGAGGCTCTTCGATGTTGGCCTCCATCAACAGCACGGCCTGGGTCAGCTTGGGGTGACTGGAGCCCAGACGATTCTG
Source organism: Pseudomonas sp. MNR3A (assembly GCF_009650575.1). Classification (NCBI taxonomy): domain Bacteria; kingdom Pseudomonadati; phylum Pseudomonadota; class Gammaproteobacteria; order Pseudomonadales; family Pseudomonadaceae; genus Pseudomonas; species Pseudomonas sp. MNR3A. The sequence goes on from NZ_VZZS01000030.1 coordinate 211,461, forward strand.
CAACGGGATACGCTGACGCTCCCCGCCTTCACGAATGCGCTCGACCACCAGTTCCTCGGACACCGCGCCGGCCAACTCTGCCCCGTGATCACGGGCCAGCACCGCCAGCAGCAGGTCGGTCACCGCCATGCCACCACAGGCAGTCAGGCGGTCGCGATCCCAGTCGAACAGATGACTGGTGGCGATCACCTTGGGGAAACGCTCTGCAAAGTCGTCCTGCCAGCGCCAGTGCACCGCCGCCCGGTAACCGTCGAGCAGACCCAGCAAGGCCAACGGGTACACGCCCGCCGACAACCCACCAATCATGCAGCCACTGCGGGCCAGGTGCTTGAGCGCCGCCGACAGCGCCGAACCCACCGCCAGCGGCGGCTCGTCAGCGAGCACCAGAAGCTTCTGGAAACCCTCCAGCCGACCGTTCCAGGGCTCGCCCGGCAGGCGCCAGGCGCCCGCTTCGGCAGGCTCGGCCTGCAGGTAGGCCAGCTCGTAGACCACATCAGGATGCACCCGCTGCGCCACCTGCAGCACTTCCTCGGCCAGGGCCAGGGTCAGCGGCTTGGTGCCGGGCCAGATAAGAAATCCGATTCGCTGGGTGGTCATAGGCTAGGTCCGAAACCTGAAGTCGAGTGAGGCACGGGTCATGCCGCGCTCGCTGCGCAGCATGCCCTATTCTGGTGCAGGAGTGCAGCTTTTACTTCAGGCTGCCAGAGAGAAACTGCTTGAGACGCTCGGATTGCGGATTGACCAGCACCTCACGCGGATTACCCCGCTCCTCGACCAACCCCTTGTGCAGGAACACCAGCTGGTTGGACACCTCGCGGGCAAAGCCCATTTCATGCGTGACCACCACCATGGTGCGGCCTTCCTGGGCCAACGACTGCATGACCTTCAGCACATCGCCCACCAGCTCAGGATCGAGCGCCGAAGTCGGCTCGTCGAACAGCATCACCTCAGGCTCCATGGCCAGGGCGCGAGCGATCGCCACACGCTGCTGCTCACCGCCGGACATGTGCCCGGGGAAAGCATCCTTGCGATGCGCCACACCCACCTTGGCCAGGTAGTGCTCGGCCTTTTCCAGCGCCTCCTTCTTGTTCATGCCCAGCACATGCACCGGCGCCTCGATGATGTTCTCGAGTGCAGTCATGTGCGCCCACAGGTTGAAATGCTGGAACACCATCGACAGGCGCGAACGCATGCGCTGCAGCTGCTTGGGGTCGGCAGCCTTGAGCGCGCCGTCCTTGCCGGCGACCAGCTTGAGCTCCTCGTTGTTGAGGAGGATCTTGCCGGCATGCGGCTGCTCAAGCAGGTTGATGCAGCGCAAGAAGGTGGATTTGCCCGAACCGCTCGAGCCGATGATGCTGATCACATCGCCTGCCTTGGCTTCGAGCGAGACGCCCTTGAGCACCTCGTGGCTGCCGTAGCGCTTGTGCAGGTCTTGGACTTGGAGTTTGTACATGCTGTCGATTCTCACAGAGCGGTCAGTGCTTGCGCGGCGCCAGGTAGCTGAGCCAGCGACGTTCGGCCATCTTGAACAGGCGCACGAGGATGAAGGTCAGGCACAGGTAGAACACGCCCGCCGTGATGTAGGCCTCGAAAGGCAGGTAGTACTGGGCATTGACCGTGCGCGCAGCACCGGTGATGTCGATCAGGGTCACGATCGACGCCAGGCTGGTGGTCTGCAGCATCATGATCACTTCGTTGCTGTACTGCGGCAGCGCCCGGCGCATGGCCGAAGGCAGCAGGATGCGGCGGTACATCTTGAAGCGCGACATGCCCATGGCCTTGGCTGCCTCGATCTCGCCATGAGGCGTGGCCTTGAGGCTGCCGGCGATGATTTCGGCGGTGTAGGCGCTGGTGTTGATGGCGAACGCCAGGCAGGCGCAGAAGGTCGCACTCGACAGCCACGGCCAGAAGATGCTCTCGCGCACCGCCTCGAACTGGGCCAGGCCGTAGTAGATCAGGAACAGTTGCACCAGCATCGGCGTGCCACGGATCACATAGGTGTAGAGCCACGCGATCAGGTTTACCAGCGGCTGCTTCGACACCCGCATCAACCCCAGCGGAATGGCCGCCAGCAGGCCGAAGAACAGCGACAGCGCCAGCAGCTTGAGGGTGGTCAGCAAACCGCCGATGTACAGCGGCATGGCCTCCCAGATGACGTTGTAGTCGAAGATCATAGTTCAGCCGCCTTTACGCCCACCGAGTAGCGCTTCTCGAGATACTTCAACGCCAGCAGCGAAACGCTGGTCAGCACCAGGTACAGCGCCGCCACCGCCAGGAAGAAGGTGAAGGGTTCGCGGGTGGCATCCGCCGCCTGCTTGGCCTTGAACATCATGTCCTGCAGACCGACCACGGAAATCAGCGCAGTGGCCTTGGTCAGCACCAGCCAGTTGTTGGTGAAGCCGGGAATGGCCAGGCGGATCATCTGCGGCACCATGATGCGGAAGAATACCTGGCGGCTGCTCATGCCATAGGCCGCGCCCGCTTCGGCCTGCCCCTTGGGAATGCCGAGGAAGGCGCCGCGGAAGGTTTCCGACAGGTAGGCACCAAAGATGAAGCCCAGCGTGCCGATACCGGCGATCATCGGGTTCAGGTCGATGTAGTCATCGTAGCCGACCAGTGGCGCGACCCGGTTGATGATGTCCTGGCCGCCGTAGAAGATCAGCAGGATGAGCACCAGGTCCGGAATGCCACGGATCACCGTGGAGTACAGGTCGCCCAGCCAGGCCAGCCAGCGCACCGGCGACAGCCGCAAGGCCACGCCGATCAGGCCCAGAACGATGGCCAGGGCCATCGACGACAGGGCGAGCTGCAACGTCAGCCACGCCCCCTCGAGGATGACTGCCCCGTAGCCTTTCAACATGATTGGGATTCCTCAGGACTTGGGAATGAAAAATGGTGCAAACCTCAGAGATTCTGCTGTTTGCACCATTGCACAGGTGAAACTCGACGATTTAGTTCGACTCTGGGCCGTAGATGTCGAAGTTGAAGTACTTCTTCTCGATCTCTTTGTACTTGCCGTTGGCGCGGATGGCGTCGATGGCAGCGTTGATGCGATCGGCGTTGGCCTTGTCGCCCTTGCGCACGGCAATGCCGACGCCGTCACCGAAGTACTTCACGTCGGTGAACGACGGGCCGACGAAGGCGAAGCCCTTGCCGGCGTCGGTTTTCAGGAAGCCGTCTTCGAGCAGAGTGGCATCGGCCACGGTGCCATCGAGGCGACCGGCGGCGACATCCAGGTAGATTTCGTTCTGGGTACCGTAAGGCACGACGGTGGCGCCCTTAGGTGCCAGCACTTCCTTGGCGAAGCGGTCGTGGATAGAGCCGCGCTGTACACCGATCTTCTTGCCCTTGAGCTCGTCGAGGCTGTCGCTGACGGTGGAGCCTTCCTTCATCACCAGACGGGCTGGAGTCAGGTAGTAGCGCTTGGTGAAGTCGACGGACTTCTTGCGATCATCGGTGATCGACATCGACGACAGGATGGCGTCGATCTTGCGCACTTTCAGCGCCGGGATCAGGCCATCGAACTCCTGCTCGACCCAGGTGCACTTGGCTTTCATCTCTTCGCACAGGGCGTTGCCGATGTCGTAGTCGAAACCGGCGATGCTGCCATCAGGCTGCTTGAAGGCGAAGGGTGGGTAAGCGGCTTCGATACCGATCTTCAACGGCTTCTCGTCGGCCTGCGAGACCAGGGAAAACACAGACAGCGCCAGGGCGCCAAGCAGTGCAAGCTTCTTCATCAGGTAACTCCATCGGTACGGGGCAATACCAGGCAGGGACACGATTGCCGGATATGCGAATGAGTACAACGCGAGCCGCGCAGGGTTCGACCAAGGTCGCAGACCACGAGCGAGTGAGTGGCATTTTAACGACAGCCCGGTAGTCGATATTTCTTCAAAGCGACAACTACGTACAGAAGCGCCTGAAGCTGCGGGCGGCGATATTGACAGCTCTTGCGAAACATGCAAGCGCAAAAGGAAAACAACCTTTAGACGAAGCAATAAGCGGGCCTATTATTGGCAAAGCCTTGTAATCCGGCAAGTGCAGGGTGCAAGGCTGCAAAAAACGGCTACAGGATCGCACCCTGAAGGCACAGAAATGTTTCCCTTGGCCCCGTTTGAGTGCAATCACGGTGACAGCAGCGGGTTACCGATGAATGTCGGGTAACAGAATGCAAAAACCCCGCCGATTACCGGCGGGGTCTGGTTGCAAGGCGCGGGGCAAGGCAGCCTACCCCCAAAGCATCATCACGCGGTCGCCAGGTTCATGGCCTTGTGCGTGTCGATCAGGTGCTGCACCACACCCGGGTCGGCGAGCGTGGAGATATCGCCCAGCGCATCGTACTCACCCGTGGCGATCTTGCGCAGGATACGCCGCATGATCTTGCCCGAGCGAGTCTTGGGCAAGCCTGGCGCCCACTGGATGACATCCGGCGAGGCGATCGGGCCGATCTCCTTGCGCACCCAGTTCTTCAGCTCCTGGCGCAATTGCTCACTGGATTCCTCGCCGGCATTGAGGGTGACGTAGACATAGATGCCCTGCCCCTTGATGTCGTGCGGCACACCTACCACCGCGGCCTCGGCGACCTTGGAGTGGGCGACCATCGCGCTTTCGATCTCGGCCGTCCCCATGCGGTGCCCCGAAACGTTGAGCACATCGTCCACCCGACCAGTGATCCAGTAGTAGCCATCTTCGTCGCGGCGCGCACCGTCACCGGTGAAGTACATGCCACGGAAGGTCTTGAAGTAGGTGTCGACGAAGCGGTCGTGATCGCCATACAGCGAGCGCGACTGGCCCGGCCAGGAGTCGAGGATCACCAGGTTGCCCTCGGCCGCGCCTTCGATCAGGTTACCCAGGTTGTCCACCAGTGCCGGTACCACGCCGAAGAACGGACGGGTTGCCGAGCCCGGCTTGAGGCCGGTGGCGCCCGGCAGCGGACTGATCAGGATGCCGCCGGTCTCGGTCTGCCACCAGGTGTCGACGATCGGGCAGCGCTCCTTGCCGACGGTCTTGTAGTACCAGTTCCAGGCCTCGGGGTTGATCGGCTCACCCACCGAACCGAGCAGGCGCAAGCTCGAGCCATCGGCACCGGCGACCGCCGCCTGACCTTCGGCCATCATCGCGCGGATGGCGGTTGGCGCGGTGTAGAGAATGTTGACCTTGTGCTTGTCGACGATTTTCGACACGCGGGTGATGTCCGGGTAGTTCGGCACGCCCTCGAACAGCAGGGTGGTCGCGCCATTGGCCAGCGGGCCATAGACGATATAGCTGTGACCGGTGACCCAGCCCACGTCGGCGGTGCACCAGTAGACCTCGCCCTGACGGTAGTCGAACACACGCTCGTGGGTGAGCGCGGCATAGACCAGATAGCCGCCCGTGGTGTGCAGCACGCCTTTGGGCTTGCCGGTGGAGCCGGAGGTATAGAGGATGAACAGTGCTTCCTCGGCCCCCATCTCTTTGGGGGCGCAATGGCTGGAGGCGACCTTCATCAGGTCTTCGTACCAGATGTCGCGATGCTGGTGCCAGGCGATGTCACCACCGGTGCGCTTGCACACGATGATCTTCTGCACACTGTTGGTTTCAGGGTTGGTCAGCGCCAGGTCGACGTTGGCCTTGAGCGGCGTGCGGCGGCCGCCACGCAGGCCTTCGTCGGCGGTGATGACGACCTTGGACTTGCAGTCGATGATGCGCCCGGCCAGCGCTTCAGGAGAGAAGCCGCCGAATACCACGGAGTGGATGGCACCGATGCGGGCACAGGCCAGCATCGCCACCACGGCTTCCGGGATCATCGGCATGTAGATGGTCACCACATCGCCACGGTGCACGTCCTGGCCACGCAGGGCGTTGGCGAACTTGCAGACCTGCTCGTGCAGCTCGCGATAGGTGATGTTGCGGTGTTCGGAAGGGTCATCGCCCTCCCAGATGATCGCCAGTTGGTCGCCGCGCTCTTCGAGGTGACGATCCAGGCAGTTGTAGGAAACGTTCAGAGTGCCGTCAGCGAACCATTTGATATCGACATGGTGGTCGTCGAACGAGGTCTGCTTGACCTTGGTGAAGGGCTTGATCCAGTCCAGGCGCTGGGCCTGCTCGCGCCAGAAACCGTCCGGGTTGATCACCGATTGCTGGTACATGGCCTTGTAGGTGGCCTCGTCGGTCAGGGTGTTTGCCGCAACCTCGGGACGAACGGGATACAGTGGAGCCGCACTCATCTGTGTTACCTCGGTGTAATAGTTGTTTTTGTATGAGACGGTTTTAACTGTACCAGAGCGACCATGACCATTCGACGTTGGTAGTAACGAACAGCATGCGCCGCGGCGAAATTTCATCAAGGCGCTCTAGCCCGCGGAGCCCCAGGCCATCACTGAAGAATTCGGTACGTTCGTACCCGTGATTGTTACCGATTCTGTCAAAAGCCCGAAAAACTTTATCAAAACCAGATCTTTTTCAATTCGAAGCACACTCCTAGAATTCATCTCGCCAGCAACGGCAAGGCGATTAACTTCTTGTAACAGCCCCCACGAAGGCACGTTAATCCCGCTCTAATTCAACAGTAAAATTCTGGATGTACTCGCGGCGCCATAAGTGCCGCGTGCCCCTTCACGACCTTAGACAGGTAAATTGAAAATGAAAGCTTTACTGGTATTGGTACTTGGCAGTGTTTGCAGCGCGGCAATGGCCGACGATGCTGCAACGAACGCCGAGCAGATTCCGGTTGAACAGTACAGTTACTCGCAACACCTGGACATCGCCAAGGTGCTGTCCATGAGCGAAGTCCCGAATGTCTGCGAAGTGGTGCCGGCGCGCATGACCTACGAAGACTCCAAGGGCCAGAAGCACATTCTCGAATACCGCGTGATGGGCAACGGTTGCTCCAACGGCTAACGCCACGGCCCGCTCCCTTCGTCCGCTCTCGACATCTCCGTGGGAGCGGGCTTCTGTAAGAGCGGGCTTGCCCGCGAAAACAACACCGCCGATTAAATCTTCATTACTTGAAACCTCTTCAATCCACCGACTTGCCCAAGGCGTATTCACGCAACTTGTTGGCAATCGTGGTATGGGAAACACCCAGCCTTTTCCCCAGCGCCCGACTACTTGGAAACTCCGCCATCAAACTTTCCAATACCGCTTTTTCAAAGCGACCGACGATCTGCGCAAGTTCCCCTTCCAGCGAAAATTCACCCAAGGGTTGTCGCGCACCATAATCCGGCAAACGAATATGTTCGCCCTTGACCACACCGCCCTCGCATAACGACACGGCCTGGAACAATACGTTTTCCAGTTGCCGGACATTGCCCGGCCAGTGATATTGACTCAACTTGTCCATCGCCGCCGGCGCCAGGCGAGGCAATGCACAACCGATCTGCCGACTGGCCTGGTCGAGGAAGTGCTGCGCCAGCCCCTCCAGCCCATCCATGCACTCACGCAGTGGCGGAATGTGCAACGACAGCACGTTGAGCCGGTGATAGAGGTCCTGGCGGAACTCGCCCCGCGCGCACAGCTCCGACAGGTCGACCTGGGTGGCGCAGATCACCCGCACATCGAGATAGACCTCCTCGTCGCTGCCGACCCGGCGAAAGCAGCCGTCCTGCAGAAAGCGCAGCAGCTTGACCTGCAGGCGCGGGCTCATCTCCCCTACCCCATCCAGAAACAGCGTGCCGCCCGCGGTCAACTCCAGCAGCCCGAGCTTGCCCTCGGCCCGCGCGCCCTCGAACGCACCCGGGCCGTAGCCGAACAGCTCGGTCTCGGCCATTGACTCCGGCAACCCCGCGCAGTTGAGCGCCATCAGCGGTGCCTGGCCACGCGGGCTGGCCAGGTGACAGGCACGGGCCAGCAATTCCTTGCCAGTGCCGGTTTCGCCCTCGATCAGCAACGGCGCATCCAGCGGCGCCATGCGCCGCGCCTCGCGCACGACCGAGGCCATCACCCGTGAACTCTGGAAGATGCTGTCGAAACCACGCAGCTCCTGCTTGCGAACGTTGTAGATACGCTCGCCGATGCGATCGGCGCGATGCAGGGTCAGCACCGCGCCGGCCAGGGCTTCGCTGTCGTCATGTTCGGACTGCAAGGGCGCGATATCGGCCAGGAACACATCACCCTTGACCTTGATGCGCAACCCGTTGATCCGCGACTGGTTGGCCCGCACCAGTTCCGGAAGGTCGAAATCCTCGACATAGCGCGCCAGCGGCAACCCCGGCACCTCGTCGACCCGTACCCCGAGCAACTGCGCCGCGGCACGGTTGGCTGCAACGATGCTGCCTCCCATGTCGACCGACAGCACCGGAAACTCCAGCGCCCCTAGCAACGCATTGAGCTCCATGTGCCGCCGCTCGCTGGGCATCAAGCCTACGCGCTTGACCCCGAATACCCCGGCGATGGCTTCGAACTTTGGACGCAAGGCCTGGAACTGCAGGTTGATCAGGTTCGGGCAATGCAAATAGATGGCGTTGCCGTGATCGCCGCCGACCTCGCCACGCAACACGTTGATACCGTACTCCACCAACAGGTTGAGGATGTCGCGCAGGATGCCGATGCGGTTCTGGCAGTGGACTTTGATACGCATGAAAGGCCCCGAGGCAACCGACTTTATTCATCGGCGCGCAGAAAATTCGTAAAGATAAGCTGACAAAAATACCTTAACTGCCAGCCTGATACCCTTGATTTTTCGGGGCAACCCTCTATTTGTAAAATTATCGTTACAGAAACACCCCATTCCTTCCTTGTCACCCCGCAGATCGACCCGTGCAAAACCGCCTGCGTAAGGCTATTCCTAGGGCAAGTCCCACATAACAAGAAAGCCCTCACCAGGAGAGCTCCATGAAACAGACGCAATACGTGGCCCGCGAGCCCGATGCGCAGGGTTTTATCGACTACCCGCAGCAAGAGCATGCGGTGTGGAACACCCTGATCACCCGCCAGTTGAAAGTGATCGAGGGCCGCGCATGCCAGGAGTACCTGGACGGCATCGACCAGCTCAAGCTGCCCCATGACCGCATTCCGCAACTGGGCGAAGTCAACAGGGTGCTGGGCGCCACCACAGGCTGGCAGGTCGCTCGCGTGCCGGCGCTGATCCCCTTCCAGACCTTCTTCGAACTGCTGGCCAGCAAGCGCTTCCCGGTCGCCACCTTCATCCGCACCCCGGAAGAACTGGACTACCTGCAGGAACCGGACATCTTCCACGAGATCTTCGGCCACTGCCCGCTGCTGACCAACCCTTGGTTCGCCGAATTCACCCATACCTATGGCAAGCTCGGCCTGGCGGCGACCAAGGAACAACGGGTGTACCTGGCGCGCCTGTACTGGATGACCATCGAGTTCGGCCTCATGGAAACCGCCCAGGGCCGCAAGATCTATGGCGGCGGCATCCTCTCCTCGCCCAAGGAGACGGTCTACAGCCTGTCCAGCGAACCCGAACACCAAACCTTCGATCCGATCGAAGCCATGCGTACGCCCTACCGTATCGATATCCTGCAGCCGGTGTACTTCGTCCTGCCGAACATGAAGCGCCTGTTCGATCTGGCCCACGAGGACATCATGGGCATGGTCCAGCACGCCATGCAGTTGGGCCTGCACGCGCCGAAATTCCCACCCAAGGCGGCCTGAGCCGTCTTGCCGACAACAACTCGAAAGCGGAAAACCTCCATGAATGCCTTGAACCAAGCCCACTGCGAAGCCTGCCGTGCTGACGCGCCGAAGGTCAGCGACCAAGAGCTGGCCGAACTGATTCGCGAGATCCCGGACTGGAGCGTGGAAGTGCGCGACGGCCACATGGAACTGGAGCGCGTGTTCCTGTTCAAGAACTTCAAGCACGCCCTGGCCTTCACCAACGCCGTCGGCGAAATCGCCGAAGCCGAAGGGCATCACCCCGGCCTGCTCACCGAGTGGGGCAAGGTCACCGTGACCTGGTGGAGCCACTCGATCAAAGGGCTGCACCGCAACGACTTCATCATGTGTGCACGCACCGACAAGGTCGCTGAGACGGCTGAAGGGCGTAAGTAACGCCAGCTGGATCGCGTCGTTCTCTTCGCGGCGGCTCCACGCTGCAACAAGCCCGCGCCTACAGGAATAGTGACCTGCCTGCAGGTGCGAGTTTATCGGGGCGCTGGACCGCCGCGAATGCATTCACAGCACAACCGAGGCGCACACCGTCCGCTATTCGCCCGCAAAACCGACAAGCGAGAGGGAAAAATCTCAAACTGTCATCCAGACTGCTGTATCCTGCCCCAGCTTTTCAAAAGCTTCCAATGCGCCAAGCGCTGCCCTTTCACTCACACTTGCGAGGAACGACGAGATGCATGAAATCCCGAATCTTCCCTTCCCAAGCCTGAACCCCGAAGAGCAAACCGTCACCGCCCACGCCGCCGAGCCGGCACCTGCTTCGCAGGACAGTGACGATCAATCCAGCGCCGATCAGGAATAACCGCGCATCCCCACCGACCGTGTGAAAACGGCTGACCTGCGGGTCATCCCCGTCATCACGTTTTCACACAGTCCAGAACCTTGAAGGCCCCCATGCCCGACTCACCGCGTCCTCTTGCGGTTACCCTGCAAGTCGTCTCCATCGTTCTCTTCACCTTCATCGGCTACCTGAACATCGGCATTCCCCTCGCCGTGCTGCCCGGCTATGTGCACAACGACCTGGGTTTCAGTGCCGTACTCGCGGGCCTGGTGATCAGCGTCCAGTACCTGGCAACCCTGCTCAGCCGCCCGACCGCCAGCCGTATCATCGACAACCTCGGCAGCAAGAAGGCGGTGATGTGGGGCCTGTTCGGCTGCGGCCTGAGCGGGGTGTTCATGCTGGCCTGCAGCTTCCTCACCCACTTGCCCTGGCTGAGCCTCACTTGTCTGCTCATCGGGCGCCTGGTGCTGGGCAGCGCGGAGAGCCTGGTGGGCTCGGGCTCGATCGGCTGGGGCATCGGCCGCGTCGGCGCCGAACACACCGCCAAGGTCATCTCCTGGAACGGTATCGCCAGTTATGGCGCGCTGGCCGTCGGCGCGCCGCTAGGGGTGCTGATGGTCAAGGGCCTGGGGCTGTGGAGCATGGGCGTGAGCGTCATCCTGCTGGGCATTCTGGGCCTTGCACTGGCCTGGCCCAAGCAGGCAGCGCCGGTGGTGGCGGGCAAGCGCCTGCCCTTCCTGCAGGTGCTGGGCAAGGTATTCCCGCATGGTTCGGGGCTGGCGCTGGGGTCGATCGGTTTCGGCACCATCGCGACCTTCATCACCCTCTACTACGCCAGCCGCAACTGGCCGAACGCTGCACTGACCCTGAGCCTGTTCGGCGCCAGCTTCATCTGTGCACGCCTGCTGTTCGGCAATCTGATCAACCGCATCGGCGGCTTTCGCGTGGCCATCGCCTGCCTGTCGGTGGAAACCCTGGGGCTGCTGATGCTATGGCTGGCACCCAACGCCGAGCTGGCCCTGGTCGGCGCCGCGCTGAGCGGATTCGGCTTCTCGCTGGTCTTCCCGGCACTGGGAGTGGAAGCCGTGAACCAGGTTTCGGCAGCCAACCGCGGGGCTGCGGTCGGGGCGTATTCGCTGTTCATCGATCTGTCGCTGGGGATCACCGGGCCGCTGGTCGGTGCGGTGGCCTCAGGCTTCGGCTTCAGGTCGATCTTTCTGTTCGCCGCAGGTGCGGCGGTTTGCGGGCTGGTGCTGAGCCTGTATCTGTACCGCCAGGCACGGCTGGGGCGAGAGCTGCACAGCTGAAGGCTGCGCTGGCCTCTTCGCGGGCATCCCCGCGAAGAGGCCGTAAGATCAGTGCACCAGGTACTGCAACACCACCTCCAGCGGATGGCGAAGCTGTTTCTCGGCCATGCGCTTGACCTGGCTACGGCACGAATAGCCGGTCGCCAACGCCTCGCCTTCCTTGTCCAGCTTGGTCGCCCACGACTGCTCGAAGATAGTCTTCGAAGCCTGCTGATTACGCGCCTCGTGCCCGTAGGTGCCCGACATCCCGCAGCAACCGGTGGCCTCGGTGGCAAGCTTGAGCCCCATCCGCGCAAACACCTGCTCCCACTGCCGGGTGCTGGCCGGAACGTTGGTCTTCTCCGTGCAATGCGCCATCAGGCGGAAGCTGCCGCCCTTCCCTGCAGCCTGCTCGGGCAACGCATCCATCAGCCACTCCTGCGGCAACAGTACAGTCGGACAACCCTCCAGGCCATCGACCTTCTGGTATTCCTGGCGATAGACCAGGGTCATCGCCGGATCCAGGCCCACCAACTGCACACCGCAATCAGCCAGGGCCTTGAGCTGCCGGCCATTGCGAATCGCCGCCTTGGCGAAGGCACCGAGGAAGCCCTGCACATGCAGCGGCTTGCCGTTGGCGCTGTAGGGCGCCAGGAACACCTTGTAGCCCAGCCGGTGGGCCAGTTCGATGAACGAAGCCAGCAGCGGCGTCTCGAAGTACCGTGTGAAAGCGTCCTGCACCAGCACGATGCTGCGCTCGCGCTGGGCCGGGGTCAGCTCGCGCAGCGCCGGCACACTGGCCACACCCACACGGCAGCGGGTCAGGGTGGACTGGAAGTTGAAGCGGCTGATCAATGGGCTGTCGACCATGCCGACTTTGTCGGCCAGCAGGCGGCTGACCCACTTCGACCCCATCACCGCGTTATACAAGCCCGGCGCATGGGCCAGGTACGGAATGGTGAACTCCAGCGAGCCGATCAGATAGTCACGCAGCGGGCGCTGGTAGCGACCGTGGTAGAGCTCGAGGAAACGTGAACGGAAGTCCGGTACGTTGACCTTGATCGGGCACTGCCCCGCGCACGACTTGCACGCCAGGCAGCCGGCCATGGCGTCGTACACCTCGTGGGAAAAGTCCTCCTGTCCCTGACGCTGGGCCCGCAGGTTGCCCAGGCGCTTGGGCAGGCCCTTGATCCACGACGCCTTGCGCTGGGCCGAGGCCAGCACATCGATATTGGCCTCGCCCTGCAGGCGCAGCCATTCACGGATCAGCGAGGCGCGCCCCTTGGGTGAATGGCGACGCTCGCGGGTGGCCTTCCACGACGGGCACATGGCGTCGTTGGGGTCATAGTTGTAGCAGGCGCCGTTGCCGTTGCAGTGCACGGCGCTGCCAAAGCTCTGCCACACGCGCTCGTCGATGTTACGGTCCAGGTCGCCACGCAGGGTGACACCATCGACCGGCGTCAGGCCCTCGGCGCTGTCGGGTGGCGTGCAGATCTTGCCCGGGTTGAGCTGGTTGTAAGGGTCGAATGCGCCTTTGAGCCGCTGCAGGGCCGGGTACAGTTCACCGAAGTATTCCGGCACGTATTCCGAGCGCAGCCCCTTGCCATGCTCGCCCCAGAGCAAGCCGCCATAGCGCTTGGTCAGCGCCGCCACCGCATCGGAGATCGGCTTGACCAACGCGGCCTGGACCGGGTCTTTCATGTCCAGCGCAGGACGCACGTGCAGCACGCCAGCATCGACGTGACCGAACATGCCATAGGCCAGGCCATGGCCATCGAGCAGCGCACGGAATTCGGCGATGTAGTCGGCCAACTGCTCCGGCGGTACCGCGGTATCTTCCACGAACGGCTGCGGCCGCACCTCGCCCTCGACGTTGCCGAGCAGCCCCACCGAACGCTTGCGCATGGTGTAGACGCGCGTCACTGCCTCGGCGCCCTCGGCGAGGGTGTGGCCCAACCGCTCGACACTGGTATCGCTGCGCAGGTGTTCGACGAAGGCCTCGACGCGGGCATTGACCTCGTCCGGCTCGTCGCCGCAGAACTCGACCAGGTTGATACCCAAGGTCGGGCGCTCGGCGTCGGCAGGGAAGTATTCGGCGACGCTGTGCCAGACGATATCTTTCATCGCCAGCATCAGTACCTTGGAATCGACGGTCTCGATCGACAGCGGCTTGTGCGCCATCAGCGCATTGGCGTCGCGCAGGGCGTCCATGAAACTGGTGTAGCGCACGTTGACCAGCACCGCGTATTTCGGGATCGGCAGCACGTTGAGCTTGGCCTCGACCACATAGCCCAGCGAGCCTTCGGCGCCGCACAGCACGCTATTGAGGTTGAACAGGCCCTGCTCGTCGCGCAGATGCGCCAGGTCGTAACCGGTCAGGCAACGGTTGAGCTTGGGGAAGGTGGCCTCGATCAGCTCGCCTTGGGTCTGCTGGATCTCACGCGCCATGCGATAGACCTCGCCGACCCGGCCAGGTGCGGCGCAGGCCTGCTCCAGCGCAGCGTCGTCGATCGGCAGGCTGTGCAGTCGCTCGCCCCCGAGCAGCACGCTGTGCAGCTCGAGCACGTGGTCACGGGTCTTGCCGTAGGTGCAACTGCCCTGGCCACTGGCATCGGTGTTGATCATGCCGCCGACCGTGGCGCGGTTGGAGGTCGACAGCTCAGGGGCGAAGAACAGCCCGTGCGGTTTGAGCGCAGCGTTGAGCTGATCCTTCACCACACCAGCCTGCACCCGCACCCAACGCTCCTGGGTGTTGATTTCGAGGATGGTGTTCATGTGCCGCGACAGGTCGACGACGATGCCGTCGGTCAGCGACTGGCCGTTGGTCCCCGTACCGCCGCCGCGCGGGGTCAGCTTGATCTGCCGAAAACGCGGCTCGGCCATCAGCGTGGCGACGCGCGCCACGTCGTCGGCATCGAGCGGAAAGACGGCCGCCTGGGGCAGGCGCTGATAGATCGAGTTGTCGGTGGCCAGCACCGTACGGGTGCCGTAGTCGGCGCTGATCTGGCCGCGGAAGCCGCTGGCACTCAGGGCTTCGAGGAATTCGGGGTAGCCGGCGGCAGGCGCACGGACGGGCAACTGGGCGATCATCGAAGGATGGCCTCTTGTATGGGCAGGTTCACGGTCTGGCATCACCGGCAGGCGACGCTCTGTTGCTCATCCGGCATGAATAACTCCGGGCCGGATGACGGATAGGCCAATGTTCCTGTACTTTCCAGCCGAGGGCAAACGGATAATCCTGCCGCTATCGATGAGTTTCATGAATGAATTACCGCCACCTGACCCCATCGATGTCCTTGCTGCTGGCCTTCGAGGCCGCTGCCCGGCATGAAAGCTACACCCGCGCGGCCGTCGAGCTGTCGCTGACCCAGAGCGCAGTCAGCCGCCAGGTCCAGGCGCTGGAGCAGCAACTGGGCCTGACCTTGTTCCGCCGCGAAGGGCGCCAGGTGCAATTGACCGATGTCGGGCGCCTGTACCAGCGCGAGTTGAGCGAAGCCCTTGGGCGTATTCGCAGTGCCACGCTGCAGGCCCTCGCCTACCAGTCCGGGGTCGGTACCCTGCGCCTGGCGACATTGCCCACCTTCGGTTCGAAATGGCTGCTGCCGCGCCTGAATGCGTTCTACAGCGCACATCCCGGGATGCTGGTGCACATCCATTCACGCATCGAGGCGATCAACTTCGACACCAGCGAGATCGATGCCGCCATCGGTGTGGCCAGCCACGACCTGCCCGGCCTGATCTGCCACCGGCTGCATGCCGAGGAACTGGTGGTGATCCTGCCGCCGCAGGCGGCGGGTGCGCAGGACACATGGACGCCAGCGCGGATCAGCGAAGAACTGTTGCTCAATGTCGCCAACAATCCACATGCCTGGGGCGAATGGTTTTCCCATCATGAACTGGCGCATCGCGCCATGCGCCTGGGGCCGAGCTTCGAGCTGACATCGCATCTGATCCAGGCGGTACGCGCCGGGATCGGCATCGGCCTGGTACCAAGGATTCTGGTGGCCGAAGAACTGGCCAAGGGCGAGCTGTTCAGCCCGGGCGAGGCGTTTGCAAGCCAGCGCAGCTACTACCTGATCTATCCGCCGCGCAACGAGGCGCTGCCGTCGCTCAGGGCGTTTCGCGGATGGTTGTTGGAGCAGATTTAGCGGTTGCCTGGTTGGGCGCTTTCGCGGGCAAGCCCGACCCCACAGGGCCCGATCAGACAACAAAAAACCCGGCGCCAGCCCCTGGCACCGGGTTTCCCGAATCAAGCTACCGGCTTACTTGGCCACGCTACCCGCCGCAGTGCCCGCCTGCGCCATGCGCTTGCTCTTGATCACATAGAACACATACATCACCACCAGCCACACCGGAATCGCATAGACCGAAATCTGGATCCCTGGAATCTGCAGCATGATGCCCAGGATCAGCACCACGAACGCCAGGCACAGGTAGTTGCCGTACGGGTACCACAGCGCCTTGAACAGCGGTTTCTGGCCGGTACGGTCAAGGTGCTGGCGGAACTTCAGGTGCGAGTAGCTGATCATCGCCCAGTTGATCACCAGCGCCGCGACCACCAGCGACATCAGCAACTCCAGGGCATGCTGCGGCATGAAGTAGTTGAGCAGTACGGCAATCAGGGTGAACGCTGCCGACGCCAGGATCGCCCGCACCGGCACGCCACGACGGTCGATCTTCGCCAGGCCCGCCGGCGCATCGCCCTGCTCGGCCATGCCGTAGAGCATGCGCGCATTGCAGTAGGTGCCGCTGTTGTACACCGACAGTGCCGCGGTCAGTACCACGAAGTTCAGCAGATGCGCCGCCACGTCACTGCCCAGCAGCGAGAACACCTGGACGAACGGGCTGCTGCCGTAGCTGCCGCCGGAAGCATCGATGCTGGCCACCAGGCTGTCCCACGGGGTCAGCGACAGCAGCACCACCAGGGCACCGATATAGAAGATCAGGATGCGGTAGATGACCTGGTTGATCGCCTTCGGAATCACGGTCTTGGGCTTGTCGGCTTCGGCGGCAGTGAAGCCGAGCATTTCCAGGCCACCGAAGGAGAACATGATGATCGCCAGCGCCATCACCAACCCGCTCACGCCATTGGGGAAGAAGCCACCATGGCTCCACAGGTTGGTCACCGAGGCGTCCGGTCCGCCGCTGCCGCTGGTGAGCAGATATGCGCCCAAGGCGATCATGCCGACGATGGCGGCCACCTTGATGATCGCGAACCAGAACTCGGCCTCGCCGAACACCTTGACGTTCATCAGGTTGATCGCGTTGATCAGCAGGAAGAAGCCCGCTGCAGTGACCCAGGTCGGGATCTCCGGCCACCAATAGTGGACGTACTTGCCGACTGCGGAGAGCTCCGACATACCCACCAGGATGTACAGCACCCAGCAGTTCCAGCCCGACAGGAAGCCCGCGAAGCCGCCCCAGTACTTGTGAGCGAAATGGCTGAAGGAGCCGGCCACAGGCTCTTCGACGATCATCTCGCCGAGCTGGCGCATGATCATGAAGGCGATGAAGCCACAGATGGCGTAGCCAAGGATCATCGAGGGGCCGGCGGATTTCATCACCCCGGCCGAACCGAGGAACAGGCCGGTACCAATGGCGCCGCCCAGGGCGATCAGCTGGATATGGCGGTTTTTCAAGCCACGCTTGAGTTCGCCTGACGACTGCGAATTGTGTCCACTCATGAACGAAGTCACCTGCTTGTTTTTATCTGTGACGGAATCGGACCCGCCGCGCTCGTGGCACAGCGGAATGAGGCAAGGTGGTTACCTTGGGTTCCCGGACCCTGGCGTCGCGCCTGGCACGGAGCCTGAGGCGGATCAGCCGGGAGTCGGCGAGAATGCGTGGTACGCGAGGGGGTCACAGGTAAAACGCGGCGCATTGTATACCCCTGCGAGCGCGCAGGCGTCAACGCGTTGCGTCGTTTCCTCGGGAAAAAACGCAGCGGTCCTGTGGCAAGGGCCATCAATGGCGTAGTGATCGGCGTACATGGCGCCTCCATTTGTTGTTGTGTAGGCCCGACTGCAGTGGTGGGCTGATGCACGTGGCAATGCCCGTCATATCAGCGCGAGGCGGGGCTTTGGGCAAGAGTACGAATGGCCGGCGCAAGGCCCTACAGCGCGGCATGCGGCAAGATCTGTTTACACCAACTTGCAAAGCAGGAAACCGAACGGCAATTCCGGCAGACTTCGTATAAATTTCGTTACAAGGTGGTTCAAAAACTTTCCAGCGTGACGAAAAATGCTTCGTACTCAGGGGCTTGAGGACGCTCAGTTTTCGACCAGGCACAAAAAAGCCAGCCCGAAGGCTGGCCTTTTCACCGCAGGATGCGATCACCCACGCGGCTTGCCACGACCACGGCCAACCGGCTTGTCGCCTTCGGCACGTGCAGGACGCTTGCGCATCTCGCTAGGGCGTTCGGCAACGGTGCTGCCACGGCCACCCTTGCGCGGTGCTTCCTCACGAGCCGGACGCGCCGGACGCTCACTGGCCGCGCGCGGTTGACGCTCGCCGGCATCCTTGGCTGGGCGCAAGTCACGTACGCGCTCGCCACGCCCCATGGGGCGCGTGGACTTGCGCTGCAAGCGCTCGAGCTTGTCCTTGGCCTTGAGGTTGAGGGTCGGCAGCGCCACCGGCTGCAGCCCGACTTCGGCGGCCAGGATGTCGATCTCGCCCTGGCTCATTTCACGCCAGCGGCCCATCGGCAGGTCGGAGTTGAGGAACACCGGGCCGAAGCGCACACGCTTCAGGCGGCTGACCACCATGCCCTGGGACTCCCACAGGCGACGCACCTCACGGTTGCGGCCTTCCATCACCACGCAGTGGTACCAGTGGTTGAAGCCTTCACCGCCCGGCGCCTTCTGGATATCGGTGAACTTGGCCGGGCCATCCTCGAGCATCACGCCCGCCTTGAGGCGTTCGATCATCTCGTCGTCGACCTCGCCACGGACACGCACCGCGTACTCGCGGTCCATCTCGTAGGAAGGGTGCATCAGGCGGTTGGCCAGTTCACCGTCGGTGGTGAACAGCAGCAAGCCAGTGGTGTTGATGTCGAGACGACCGATATTGATCCAGCGGCCTTCTTTCGGGCGCGGCAGGCGGTCGAACACGGTCGGACGGCCTTCCGGGTCGTCACGGGTGCAGATCTCGCCGTCGGGCTTGTTGTACATGATGACGCGGCGGGTCGCCTCGGCGGCTTCCTCGCGCTTGATCAGCTTGCCGTCGACAGCGATGGCATCGTGCAGGTCGACGCGCTGGCCGAGGGTAGCCTCGACGCCATTGACCTTGATGCGGCCTTGGCTGATCCAGGCTTCGACGTCACGGCGTGAACCCACACCGATGCGTGCCAGCACTTTCTGCAGCTTTTCGCCGGACGGCGGGGTGATCTGGGTTTCTTGCAGGTCTTTGTCACTCATCTGGGCACCTCCCGGTGTACGGTGTAGTGAAAGCGGTTTGGCGGCGGATGCGCCAAGGGGGCGCGTATTGTACGTGGTTCATGGGGCTGGCGCATCGGGATGAGAAAGTTTTTCTGCCCGGCGGTTAGCCCGTGAAAAGGGCCAGCGCAGATCAGGACTTGTCCTCGTCCTCGACCACACCCGCTTCCTCGCGCAAATCCTCGAAGTCGGTCTTGAGCCCCTCTTCCATGGCATCCAGCTCCACCAGCAGGCTGCGGAAGCTGGTCTCCTCCTTCGGTTCACCCTCGTCTTCCGGCCCATCCTCGCCCAGGCTGGCATCGGCCAACGCCTGCAGGTGCGCGGGCACCGGCGCATCGTCCAGGTCGTCGAGCACAGGTTCTGGCTCCATCTCGCGCAACTCGGCCAGGGGCGGCAACTCATCGAGGCTCTTGAGGTTGAAATGATCGAGAAACGCCTTGGTGGTGGCGAACATGGCCGGGCGGCCAGGCACTTCGCGGTAGCCGACGATGCGGATCCACTCGCGTTCCATCAGGGTCTTGATGATGTTGCTGTTGACTGCCACCCCACGCACATCTTCGATCTCGCCACGGGTGATCGGCTGACGGTAGGCAATCAAGGCCATGGTCTCGAGCAGCGCGCGAGAATAGCGCTGCGGGCGCTCCTCCCACAGGCGACCGACCCAGGGTGCGAAGTCCTCACGAATCTGCAAACGGTAGCCGCTGGCCACTTCCTTGAGCTCGAAGGCGCGACCATTGCAGGACTTGCCAAGCACCTCCAGGGCCTTCTTGAACACGGCAGGCGCCGGGCGCTCTGCTTCCTCGAACAATTCGAAGAGGCGCTCCAGGGACTGTGGCTTGCCAGAGGCCAGCAGAAAGGCCTCGATCAGCGACGCAAGGTCGCGGGGTTCGTTCAGGTTCATCGGCGCTCTTTACTGTCACTCGGCCCGGGCACGGACATGGATCGGGGTGAAAGGCTCATTCTGCACCAGTTCGATCAGCGATTCCTTCACCAGCTCGAGAATCGCCATGAAGGTGACCACCACACCAAGCTTGCCCTCCTCGACGCTGAACAGCTCGATGAAGGGTACGAAGCCTTCGCCCTTCAGACGCTCGAGCACCTCGCTCATGCGCTCGCGGGTCGACAAGGTCTCACGGGTGATCTGGTGGCTTTCGAACAAGTCGTTGCGGCGCATGACTTCGGCCATCGACAGCAGGATTTCTTCCAGCGCGACGTCGGGTAGCAACTTGCGCACCTTGGCCTGCGGCGCCTCCAGTTGTGGCACCAGCACCTCGCGCCCGATCCGCGGCAGCTCGTCGATACCCTCGGCGGCCGCCTTGAAACGTTCGTACTCCTGCAGGCGGCGGATCAGCTCGGCGCGCGGATCGCCCTCTTCTTCCTCGATTTCACTGGAGCGCGGCAGCAGCATGCGCGACTTGATCTCGGCCAGCATGGCAGCCATCACCAGGTATTCGGCAGCCAGCTCCAGGCGCACCGACTTCATCAGTTCGACGTAGCCCATGTACTGCCGAGTGATCTCGGCCACGGGGATGTCGAGAATATCGATGTTCTGCTTGCGGATCAGGTACAGCAGCAGGTCCAGCGGGCCCTCGAAGGCTTCGAGGAAGACTTCCAGGGCATCCGGGGGAATGTACAGATCAACCGGCATTTCGGTGAGGGCTTCACCGTAGACCAGCGCCAACTGCAGTTGCTGCGGCGCCTCGGTTTCGACCGTCGGCGCCTCGGGGGCCTGCACCTGGTTCACGCGTTGACCAGGAAGGGTGTGGGATCGCCGCAGCCTTCGCGGATCAGCTGTGGCTCGTCACCGGACAGGTCGATGATGGTGGACGCCTTCAGATCGCCGAAGCCGCCGTCGATGACCAGATCGACGTGGTGCTCCAGGCGTTCGCGGATTTCGTAGGGATCGGTCATCGGCTCATCGTCGCCGGGCAGGATCAGGCTGACGCTCATCAACGGCTCGCCCAGTTCCGCGAGCAGCGCCAGGGTGATGCCATGGTCCGGCACGCGCAGGCCGATGGTACGGCGTTTTTCATGCAGCAACAGGCGCGGCACCTCGCGGGTCCCGTTGAGAATGAAGGTGTAAGGGCCGGGTATATGGGCCTTGAGCAGGCGGAAGGTGCCGGTATCGACCTTGGCATACAACCCCAGCTGCGACATGTCGCAGCACATCAAGGTGAAATTGTGCGTTTTATTCAGGCCGCGCAGGCGCCGGACCCGCTCGATCGCCGCCTTGTCGCCGATCTGACAACCCAGGGCGTATGCCGAGTCGGTCGGATAGACCACTACCCCGCCCTTGCGGATAATCTCCACGGCCTGCTTGATCAGGCGCGCTTGCGGGTTCTCCGCATGAATCTGGAAGAATTGACTCACGTAATCGTCCTGTTCATACCGCCATAGGCTGTTCATGGCTGAATCGGCGCCACAGAGGTGGCAGGTCCTCGGGCAATGGCCGGTAGGCACCGATCTCGCCCCAGGTGCCGGGGCCGTGGAAGTCACTGCCAGCGCTTGCCAGCAGGCCGAACTCACGGGTGAGGATGGACATCGTGCCCACTTGCTCGGGCGGCATCATGCCATTGACCACTTCAAGTGCCTGCCCTCCCGCTTGAATATAGTCGGCGATCAGGCGTCTGCGCTTGCTACGAGTCAGTTCGTAATGCATGGGATGGGCCAGGCTCACCCAAGCATTGGACTGACGAAGGGTCGCGACAGTTTCCTCGAGTGTCGGCCAATGCAGCTTGACGTCACCCAGCTTGCCGGCGCCCAGCCATTTGCGGAACGCCTCACCGCGGTCCTTGACGTGCCCCGCACGCACCAGGAATTCGGCAAAGTGCGGGCGCGCCGGCGCGTTGCCGCTGTCGCCCAGTTCCTGCTGCACGGCGCGCGCGCCCTCGAGCGCATCGGGCATGCCCTTGCCCGCCAGACGCTTGGCGATATCCTCGGCGCGCAGCCAGCGACCACGGTGCAATTGCTCGATGGCCTCCAACAGTGGCGGGGCATCGAGGGGGAAGTTGTAACCCAGCACATGGATGGTCGCACCGCCCCAGGTGCATGACAGCTCAACTCCGCTGACCCATTGCATGCCCAGGTCAAGACACGCCTGGCGCGCCTCGGGGAGCCCTTCGAGGGTATCGTGATCGGTCAGCGCCAGCGTGCGCACCCCGTGCTCGTGGGCGCGGGCGACCAGTGCCGTGGGCGACAGGGCGCCGTCGGAGGCCGTGCTGTGACAGTGCAGATCAACATTCATGGAGGAGCGCTTTCGCCGGAATCGATGTTTGTTATTATGCCGTCACATCCCGCTTCTGGCTGCCATTGTGAAACAATTCATCGATTTCATCCCGCTGCTGCTGTTCTTCATCGTCTACAAGCTGGACCCACGCCCGGTCGAATTCGCCGGACAAAGCTTCGAGTTCGGCGGCATCTACAGTGCCACGGCGATGCTCATCATCAGCTCCGTGGTGGTCTACGGCGCGCTGTTCCTGCGCCATCGCAAGCTCGAAAAGGGTCAGTTGCTGACGCTGGTGGCCTGCCTTGTGTTCGGCGGCCTCACCCTGGCCTTCCACAGCGAAACCTTCCTCAAGTGGAAAGCGCCGGTGGTCAACTGGCTGTTCGCGCTGGCCTTCGCCGGCAGCCACTTCATCGGCGATCGGGTATTGATCAAACGCATCATGGGCCATGCCCTGACACTCCCGGAAACAATCTGGACCCGCCTGAACCTGGCCTGGATCCTGTTCTTCCTGGTCTGCGGCGCAGCCAACCTGTTCGTCGCCTTCACGTTCCAGGAGTTCTGGGTCGACTTCAAGGTCTTCGGCAGCCTGGGCATGACCGTGATCTTCCTGGTGGCCCAGGGCGTGTACCTGTCGCGCCACCTGCACGACACCGACCCTTCCACCCCTAAGCCCAAGGATTGACATGCTCTACGCCATCATCGCCAGCGACGTCGAAAACTCCCTGGAAAAACGCCTGGCTGCACGCCCTGCGCACATCGAGCGCCTGCAGCAGCTCAAGGCCGAAGGCCGTGTAGTCCTGGCCGGGCCGCATCCGGCCATCGACAGCAACGATCCCGGCGCGGCCGGCTTCAGCGGTAGCCTGATCGTCGCCGAATTCGACTCCCTTGCCGCCGCACAGGCCTGGGCCGACGCCGACCCGTACATCGCGGCAGGCGTGTACGAGAAGGTGGTGGTCAAACCGTTCAAGCAAGTGCTGCCCTGAGCCTGATCGAGCCTGTTCGCGGGCAAGCCTTCACGACGACTTGCACGCGCACAGGCCCAGGCAATCCCCGGATTCATCTATTGCGACCCACTGCCGACAACCTTCTGAATCGAACAAGAATCAGGAGTTCCGATGCGCCAAGGTCCGATGTCCCTGCTGCTTTTCTGCCTGTTGCTGCTCTCTCCCCTCGCCCTCGCCGAACAGCCTCTGTCGTTGGAAGCCGGTGCGCGCATCACCGAGCTGCAGCAACGTCTGGAGGAAAGCGAGAAACAGCGCGCTGCACTGAGCAAACAGCTGCAAAATGCCGACAGCGCCCGGCAAAGCACCCAACTCGAACGCCTGCGCCAGGACAACCAGCGCCTGCAGGCTACGGTGGAAAAACTGCAGACCACCAGCCCCCTACGCCTGCTTACCGACCAGCAGCAGTGGTTCCTGATCGGATCGGTCGTTGCACTGTTGTCGGCAGTCTGCGGTATCTTAGCCAGCGGCGGACACAGAAGACGCCGACAATGGTTGAATTGAGTGAGTCATGAGCGAGCTGTTACTGATTGATGATGACCAGGAGTTGTGCGAGCTGCTCGGTAGCTGGCTGACTCAGGAGGGCTTTGCGGTCCGCGCCTGCCACGACGGCGAGAGCGCGCGCCAGGCCCTGGCCGCCCACGCCCCGGCGGCGGTGGTGCTGGATGTGATGCTGCCCGATGGCAGCGGCCTGGAGCTGCTCAAGCAACTGCGCAGCGACCACGCCGAACTGCCGGTATTGATGCTGTCGGCCCGTGGCGAACCCCTGGACCGTATCCTGGGCCTGGAGCTGGGTGCCGACGATTACCTGGCCAAACCCTGCGACCCGCGTGAGCTGACGGCTCGCTTGCGTGCCGTGCTGCGCCGCAGTCATCCGGCGGCGCCCAGCACCCAGATCGAGATCGGCGACCTGGCCTTCAGCCCCGTGCGCGGGGTAGTCAGCATCGATCAGCGCGAGATGAGCCTGACACTCTCCGAGAGCCGCATCCTCGAAGCCCTGCTGCGCCAACCCGGCGAGCCATTGGACAAGCAGGAACTGGCGCAGATCGGCCTGGGCCGCAAACTGACGCTCTATGACCGCAGCCTGGACATGCACGTCAGCAACCTGCGCAAGAAGATCGGCCCCCACGCCGATGGCCGTCCACGCATCGTTGCCCTGCGCAGCCGCGGCTACTACTACAGCCTGTAAACGCCGCGGGGCGGCCATGCCCCGCAGCGACACCATTACTTGCGCAACGGATCGTCCCAGAACGGACGCTCCACCTCCTGCAGGGTATCTGCCCGACTCAACCCCAGATCGTGCAGCGCATCGTCGCTGAGGCTGGCCAATTGCCGACGCTGGCGGTACAGCTGCTGCCAGCGCAACAGTCGCTCAAGCGCCTGTGCAAGCAGTTGGCCCAAGGAGAAGGAAGTGTGGGTAAAACCGACATGACCTTTCATCGTGAAGCCCTCCGTGTGAGTGGCTTCAGTCTCGCGCCGAGCTTAGGATCAATCCAACGAATGTTTCTTATATCTTGCATCTGGAGGATTGATGCAATGTCCACCTACCAGAGCCTCGACGCCGACGTCTTGCGCACCTTCGTTGCCATCGCCGAACAAGGTGGTTTCACCCGTGCCGGGGAGGTCGTCAACCGAACCCAGTCGGCCGTGAGCATGCAGATGAAACGCCTGGAGGAAGACATCCTCCAGCGCCAGTTGTTCGAGCGCGACGGACGCCAGGTGCGCCTGACCGCCGAGGGCCAGGTGCTGCTCGGTTATGCCCGGCGCATCCTCAAGCTGCACGGCGAGGTGTTCAACACCTTGCGCATGCCACACATGGTCGGCGTAGTGCGCATCGGTACACCGGACGACTACGCCATGCGCTTTCTGCCGGCGATACTCACCAGCTTTGCCAGCAGCTATCCACTGATCCAGGTAGAGGTGCATTGCGAGCCATCGAAGCAATTGATGCTGCGCCAGGACCTTGACCTGACGATCATCACCCGCGAGCCAGGTGCCGAGGTGGGCCAACTGCTGCGCCAGGAACGCCTGGTATGGGCCGCTGCCAAGGGCTTCTGCCCCCACGAACAGCGCCCGATACCCCTGGCGATGTTCAACACCGACTGTTTCTGCCGCTCCTGGGCCTGCAATGCCCTCGAACATCAGGGGATCGATTACCGCATCGCCTACACAAGTCCGAGCCTGGCTGCGATCTTTGCCATCGTCGGCGCGGGTTTGGCGGTTACGGCCCAGTTGCAGAGCCTGATCGGCGACTCGCTGTGCATTCTCGGCGAAGACCAGGGCCTGCCGCAGTTGCCGATGGCCAATGTGATGCTGCTGCGCAACGCGCAAAGCCATTCGCCGATCACCGACTGCATGGCCGACTATGTGATCGACGGTTTCAGGTAAAGGTTGTCAGAGCTCCAGGCCCAGCATCACCGCACAGACGATCAGGAACACGCAGAACAGCGTACGCAGCACTTTCTCGGGCAGCGCATGGGCGAGCTTCACGCCCCAACTGATGCTGAGCAATCCGCCTACCGCCAGCGGAATACCGACATGCCAGTCAACGCTGCCATGAACGCCATAGGTGAGCAGCGTCACCATGGTGCTCGGCGCCGCAAGCGCCAGCGACAGGCCCTGAGCCACCACCTGGGTGGTGCCGAACACGCTGGTCAGGATCGGCGTGGCCACTACCGCGCCACCAACGCCGAACAACCCGCCCATGCTACCGGCGAAACAGCCCAGCACACCCAGCCACGGCCAGGGATAACGCAGCTGGCTGCTCGGCGGGCTGGCTTTCATGAACATGCGTGCCACGTTCCACACCGCCAGCGCCACCAGGAACGCGACGAAGCCCAGGCGCATGGAGTGTGCATCGAGCCCTACCGCCCAGATCGAGCCCAGCCAGGCAAAGATGAAGCTGCACAGCGAAAGCGGCACGGCATGGCGCAGCTCGATGCGGTTGCGCTGATGATAGCGCCACAGCGCCAGCAGCACGTTGGGCACCACCATCACCAACGCCGTACCCTGGGCCAGCTGCTGGTCGAGACCGAACAGCACTCCCAGTGCAGGAATCGCAATCAACCCACCGCCGATCCCGAACAGGCCGCCCATGGTGCCCAGCGCCGCGCCCAAAACGATGTACATCAACCACTCGATCATCAGTGCCTCATTCGACTGCATTCTCAATCCAGGCATGCTACCCAGTGGAGGCTGGCAGGGAAACGCACAGCAGCGCACAATGGCTTTGCGTTTTACGCACAAGCATGGGAAGGGTCATGAGTCCAGATATCCTCACCGAACAACTGAGTCTGTTTCTCGATGTACTCGAAACCGGCAGCTTCTCGGCGGCCGCGCGCCGTCACCCCTTGACGCCTTCGGCAGTCGCCCGACGCATCGACAACCTGGAAAACGCCGTGGGCAGCCGCCTGTTCGTGCGCAGCACCCATGCCGTGCGCCCGACTCCGGCAGGCAATGCCTTCGCCGAGCGCGCCCGGCGCATCATCGAGGAACTGCGCCTGGCACGGGCCGAAGCGGTATCCCTGAGCAATGCCCCGGAAGGCCTGATCCGCATGGATGCCCCTGCAGCCTTCGGCCGCCGCCACCTGGCGCCAGCGATCGCGGACTTCCTGGTGGCTTACCCCGGGCTCGATGTGCAACTGCGCCTGATCGACAGTTTCGTCGACATGCACGGCAGCCACCTGGGCGAGGTCGACCTGGTGCTGCGCGCAGGCACTCTGGCCGACACACGTCTGGTCGCCACGCCGCTGGCCTACATGGTGCGCATCGCCTGCGCCAGCCCCGCGTACCTGGCCGCCAGAGGCGTGCCCACCTGTCCCAGCGAACTGCCGCAGCACGACGGCCTGGACTGGGATGGCCTGGCACCACCGTTCGCCTGGCGCTTCGCCGTCGACGGCCAGGTGCGCCTGTACCGCCCGGCACGCCTGCGCATGACCGCCAACAATGCCGAAACCCTGCTGTTCGGCGCCCTCGCCGGCCTCGGCATCGCCCACCTGCCCACCTGGCT
The DNA here is from genome assembly GCF_009650575.1 of Pseudomonas sp. MNR3A. NCBI lineage: Bacteria > Pseudomonadati > Pseudomonadota > Gammaproteobacteria > Pseudomonadales > Pseudomonadaceae > Pseudomonas > Pseudomonas sp. MNR3A. The sequence continues at coordinate 238,809 of NZ_VZZS01000030.1, forward strand.
GGTCAGCGAATACCTGCTGCGCGGTGAACTGCTGCCGCTGTTCTGCGAAAACGGCCTGCCCGAACCGGAAACGACCGGTATCTATGCACTACGACTCGAACATGAAACGAACTCTCGCAGCCGCTTGCTGCTCGAATTCCTCAAGAGCCGCTTCAGTCCTGTCCCTCCCTGGGACCTGGCGCTACGCAGTGGACTGCGTGGTTGATGAGCGCGCTAACGATCAGCGTGCTAGATTCTTAACTGAACTCATTCAAGGACCTGCATGAACGCCGACATCAAAGCCCCCTGCGACGAGCTGCTGCTGGACAATCAGGTGTGCTTCGCCCTGCACTCCACCTCGTTGCTGATGACCAAGGTCTACAAACCCTTGTTGCAGGCCCTGGGCCTCACCTACCCGCAATACCTGGCCATGCTCGTGCTGTGGGAGCAGGACGGCCTGACCGTAGGCGAAATCAGCCAGCGCCTGTTGACCGACCCCGGTTCGCTCACCCCGCTGCTCAAGCGCCTGGAAAGCGAAGGCCTGCTCAAGCGCACCCGCAGCCGCGAGGATGAGCGCGTGGTGCTGGTGCAACTGACCGACAAGGGCCGTGATTTGCGCGACGAGGCCAGCAAGGTGCCGCACTGCATCCTGGAAGCCTCCGGGCGCACGGTGGAACGCTTGCAGAAGCTGCAAGCCGAACTGCTCGACCTGCGCAACAGCCTGCAAAAAAGCCTCTGAGGGCTATGCTGTGAAAGCCTGTCGGACGAATGGTCGAAAATTTATCTTGCGCACTAAATGATTGCGCGCTAATTTAAACCCATACCCACCCAGCGCCAAGGCGCACAGCACACAAGCGAGGCTCAAGATGCAAAAGGTCACTCCCCTGTACATCGCAGAAGCAACCTCCACTGGTGGTCGCGACGGCAAATCCCGCTCCAGCGACGGCAAGCTCGAAGTCAAGCTGAGCACCCCTAAAGAACTGGGCGGTGCTGGCGGTGAAGGCACCAACCCCGAGCAGATGTTCGCTGCCGGCTACTCGGCCTGCTTCATCGGCGCGCTGAAGTTCGTCGCCGGCCAGGAGAAGAAAGCCCTGCCTGCCGACGCCTCGATCACCGCCAAGGTCGGTATTGGCCAGATCCCCGGTGGTTTCGGCCTGGACATCGACCTGCACATCAACCTGCCGGGCCTGGCCCAGGCAGATGCCGAAGGCCTGGTGGAGAAGGCGCACAAAGTCTGCCCATACTCCAACGCCACCCGCGGCAACGTCGATGTGCGCCTGCACGTGACGGTCTGAGTAAACGCCAGACACAAAAAAACCCGGCCAAGGCCGGGTTTTTTGTGGGCGCCAGAAGGATTACTTCTTGGTACGGCCCTTGAAGCTGTTGTCGCGGGTATCGATATCGATCCACTCGTCGATTTCGATGAAATCGGCGACCTGGATTTCAGTACCGTTGGCCAGCTTGGCAGGTTTCATGACCTTGCCGGAAGTGTCGCCACGAGCAGCGTTCTCGGTGTAGACGACTTTGCGGCTGATGGTGGTCGGCAGTTCTACCGATACCAGACGGCCTTCGAAGAAGACGGCTTCGCAGACATCTTCCATGCCTTCTTCGATGTACGGCAGAACGGCGTCGATGTCTTCGGCGTTCAGCTCGTACATGGTGTAGTCGGTGGTGTCCATGAAGGTGTATTCATCACCGTTGATGAACGACAGGGTCGCTTCTTTGCGATCCAGGATCACGTCGTCCAGCTTGTCATCGGCGAAGTAGACGGTTTCGGTCTTGTAGCCGGTCAGCAGGTTCTTCAGCTTGGTCTTCATGATCGCGCTGTTACGGCCCGACTTGGTGAATTCCGCTTTCTGGACCAGCCACGGGTCGTTGTCGATCCGCAGTACGGTACCGGGTTTCAGCTCTTTACCAGTTTTCATTACGAAGTATCCGAATCTGGATGGATTTATAAAAATCGAGGCCGCATATCATATCCAATTTCGGTAAAACTGTACCAGCGCTGTGGCAAGGTCCGGCCGAGTGGCCTGTTCCAGGCACCATTGCCGGGCATGTGTCTGCAGTTGCGGCCAGTGTTTCAGCACCCCGCGCCAGGCCTCGCCCATGTCACGATCCATGTTCCAGGCACGCCACAACGCCACCAGTGCATCTGCGGCATCGTCCGACAGACCCTGTCGATAGATCTTGAGAAAAGCCTCGAGTTTTTCCCAGTGAGCGTTCTCTTCCTGCACGTAGATGTGCCACAGCAAAGGGCGCCCGGCCCATTGGGCACGCACGAAGGAGTCCTCGCCGCGCACGGCATTGAAGTCGCAACACCAGAGGATACGGTCGTAGTCGTCCTGGCTGACGAATGGCAGCACCTGCAAGGTCAGCGCCCCGCGCTGGCGCACCTCGCCCACGGCCAGTCGTTCACCCAGCCACGCATGCAGGTCGGACAGGATTCGACCTTCGGGGACCAGCAGGTGGGTGGGCTGATCGTCTGCCGCCAGGGCTTCCAGCCAATGACCCAACTGCGCGTTCTCGTAGGCGAACAACGACATCAGTCGCGCCTCGGGCGCAGGTTTCACGCCGAGGCCGGCAAGGAATGCCTTGCTCGCGGCAGCATCCTGCTCGAACGCAGCACGCTTGCCCAGCAGTTCGCCTTCACGCAGCAAGCCGCCGGTATTGGCGGTGAAACCCGGGAAGAAAAACACTTTGCGCAGGCCATTAGGTTGTGGCGAAGGCAGCCCATGACAACCCTCGACCCAGTCTTCGGCGCTCAGGTATTCGAGGTTCAGCCACAACGCTGGTGTCGAGCGCTCGGCCAGGGCTTCGACATAGGCCGCCGGCAGTCGGCAACCGAAGGCACCGATCACCACCTCGGCGGTTTCGCATGCGGGCCAATCGACCGGCCAATGGCATACCTCGACGCCTTGCTGATATTGCCGCGCGGCCTGTGGATCAGCCTCCGGGCACAGGCGTGCGAACGCGTGCAGGTCGTCCACCCAAAGGCGCACGGTCAACGCATGCTCATTGGCGAGCTGGCGCGCCAGGCGCCAGGTGACGCCAATATCGCCGTAGTTGTCGACGACCGTGCAGAAAATGTCCCAGGTGGCTTTCACGACCACTCCCCTCGCAGCGCAGAAAACCATGGATTGTGCGGATAAACCGGCACCGACAAAAGCGCTACCCGCACCCGGCAATAAAACAAATCGCACAGCCATGCGACAATGGCACCTCGATCGACCCCTGCCAGGAGGCCACGATGCCCCGTCGCCGCGAACTGAAGATCACCCTGAACCCTTTGCAGTTGATTGTCTGCGTGGCCTTCGGCCTGTGGCTCGGCGCCGTCGCCATCGCTTCAAGCCTGTGGCTGGCCTGGCAGCTGTGGCCACAGCAGGTCGAGCCACTGGCCCAGGCAGTGGCACCGGCACGCAGCGCCCTCGCCCCAGTTGCCCCGCCGCAACCGGCCGACGCGCAGCAGGCGATGTTCGAGCGCTACAAGGAAATCCTCAACACGCAGCAAGCCCAACAGGCCATCGAGGCCAACCCGCGCAACCTGAACAACCCCAGATGCCAGTTCTGGCTGCAGCAGAACCGCAATGCACCGACCGACAAGAGCCAGGCCAACGTGCTGGAGTTCTGCCGCTGACCATGGACAAGCCAACCCTGCTCGCGCGCATCATCGACACCCTCGAGCACGACATGGAGGTGCTGCGCCGCGCCGCCCAGACCGCCTACGAAACCGCCACCGCCGAAGAGAACATCGCCGAGAACAAGTACGACACCCTGGGGCTCGAGGCCTCCTATCTCGCCACCGGCCAGGCGCGCCGTACCGCCGAAATCCGCCAGGCGCTGCTGAGCTACCAGCAATTACTGCTGCGCGACTACGATCCGGCGCGCGGCATCCAGCTGAGCAACCGGGTAACGCTTGAAGATGAGCAAGGTCGCCAGCAGTTGCTGTTTCTCGGCCCCGAGGGCGCCGGGCTGAAAATCGGCGAAGGCCCTGGACGGGTGACCGTGATCACCCCGCGCTCGCCGCTGGGCAAGCAGTTGATCGGCAAGAAACTCGATGACGAAGTAAGCCTGGTGCTCGCCGGGGTGGCGCAGGTGCAGTTCGTTGTCGAAGTCGACTGACGGCAGAGTTCAGGCGCCTGCCATCGCATCGAACTGCTTCGCCAACCCCTGCGCCTCGAAACACGCCAACAGATAGTCGATGAACGCGCGCGTCTTGCCCGGCAGCAGCTTGCGCTCGGCGTAGTAGACGCTGACGCTGCCATCGTCCACATACCAGTCCGGCAACACCCGGCACAGGCGTTTGCTGGCGAAGTACGGCACGGCGAACGGCATGCTCACCAAGGCAATGCCCAGCCCCTGCTCCGCCGCAGCGCAGGCTGCATCCGAGTCGCTCATGGTCATCGCCTGGCGCAGGTGCAGCGGGCGCTGCTCCTGGTTGCGGCTGGTCAGCGGCCAGGAGCGCACTCGCCCGGTCTGCGGTGAACGGATCAGGATGCCGTCGTGCTGGGGTAGTTGTTCCGGCATCTGGATCGGCGCGTGCCGCTGCAGGTACTCAGGCGCGGCTACCAAGACTCGGTGTGCAGGCGCCAGCTTGCGCGCAACGACTCCCGGCGGCAGGTCGAAGCCGCCGCCAATCGCCGCATCGAACCCTTGGCCGATGAGGTCGACCTGGCGGTTGTCGAAATGCCAGTCCGGTGTGATCGCCGGGTATCGGCGCAGGAACTCTCCCAGCAACGGCAGCACGTACAAACGCCCGAACACGATGCCCATGCTGACCCGCAGCACCCCGGCCGGTTGACCTTCGCTACTGGCCAGGTTGGCCACAGCGTACTGGATGCTGCGAAAACTCTCGCTCACCTCACCGAGAAAGCGTTGCCCGGCCTCGGTCAGGGTCAGTTTGCGCGTACTACGCTGGAACAGGCGCACACCCAGGCGAGATTCCAACTGGGCGACGTTCTTGCCCACCGCCGCAGGTGTGATGGACAGACGCCGGGCGGCCTCGGCGAAGCTGCCGACCTCGGCACTGGTGATGAAGCACTCGAGGCTGCTGAAGGATTCCATAAGCGATTCCCAACCAGAAGTTCACTCTGATGATAGTGATTGCGATCTTATCAGCAGGTAATCACACGCCGATACTGGCCCCATCCAAGGCACACCGCCTTGCTCGCTTCAGGAGAGCAGCATGTCCCACGTATCGAACCTCGAAGGCAAAGTCGCCCTGGTCCAGGGCGGTTCCCGCGGCATCGGTGCCGCCATTGTCCGGCGCCTGGCCCGCGAAGGCGCACAGGTCGCCTTTACCTATGTCAGCTCTGCTGCCCCCGCGCAGGCCCTGGCTGACGCCATCAACGCCGAGGGTGGCCGCGCTCTGGCCCTGCGCGCCGACAGCGCTGATGCCAGCGCGGTACAGCAAGCGGTGCACGACACCGTCAAAGCCTTCGGCCGCCTCGACATCCTGGTCAACAACGCCGGCGTATTGGCCGTGGCGCCAGTGACCGAATTCGACCTCGGCGACTTCGACCGCATGCTGGCGATCAACGTGCGCAGCGTGTTCGTGGCGAGCCAGGCCGCGGCCCGACACATGGGCCAGGGTGGCCGGATCATCAACATCGGCAGCACCAACGCCGAACGCATGCCGTTCGCAGGCGGCGCGCCCTACGCCATGAGCAAGTCCGCGCTGGTCGGCCTGACCCGCGGCATGGCCCGTGACCTCGGCCCTCAGGGCATCACCGTCAACAATGTGCAGCCTGGCCCGGTGGACACCGACATGAACCCGGCCAGCGGCGAGTTCGCCGACAGCCTGATCCCGTTGATGGCGATCGGACGCTACGGGCATGCCGATGAAATCGCCAGCTTCGTCGCCTACTTGGCAGGGCCTGAGGCTGGCTACATCACCGGCGCCAGCCTGCTGGCCGATGGCGGTTTGGCCGCCTGAGCAATTGCGACAGGGAGCGGCCCACTGGCCGCCCCTATCCGCCAGCCGCCACGAAGGCTTCGTCCACTCGCGCCAACTGCGCTTCGCTCAAGGTCCCTGCCTGGTAATGCAGCTTGATCCAGGCCAGCAGGTAGTCGTAGCGCGCCCGCGCCAGGTCACGCCGGGTGGTCGCCAGTTGCTGTTCGGCATTGAGCACATCCAGACTCACCCGCTCGCCTCCCTGCACGCTCTTGCGCGTCGACACCACCAGCGCCTCGGCCGCCTGCAGCGCCCGCTCATAGGCACGCAAGCGACTGGCGCCGGACTCGCAGGCGTTGTACTGCTTGCGCAGCTCGATAAGCGTGTTGCGGGTATTGCCATCCAGTTCGTACTCGGCCTGCTCCAGATGCCGGCTGGCCTGGCGCGTCGAAGCGCTGACGCCACCACCGGCAAACAGCGGCACGCTGATCTCGATACCGACGGTGTTGGTGTCGTAGCGCTGATTGTAGGTGTTACCACTGTCCGACTCCTGGCGCCGCGAAGTGGCGAAGGCGCTGACCTTGGGCAGGTGCCCGGCGCGATTACGCTCGACTTCGTAGCGCGCCACTTCCAGCGCATGACGCTGCGAGCCGAGTTGCGGGTTGCTGGCCAGCGCCAGCGATTGCCAGGCCTCATAGCTGGTTGGCGTAACCTGCGGGAAGGCGAAGCCACTGCGCAGCGGCGCCAGCTCATCGATGCGCACAGCCGGCTCGCCGATCAGCGCACCGAGTTCGCGCAATGCGGCATCCTCGTCGTTACGTGCCTGGATTTCCTCGGCATCAGCCAACTCGAAACGTGCCTGGGCCTCGAGGATGTCGGTGCGCGTCCCCTCGCCGGCCTGGAACAGGCGCTGGTTCTGCTGGAATTGCTGGCGGTAGGCCTGCTTGCTGGCCACGCTGATGGCGATCTGATCCCGGGCATACAGGGCCTGGGTGTAGCTGGTCATCACCCGCACCAGCAACTGTTGGCTCTGGTCGCGGAAGCTCTCGTCGGCAAACAGCGCCTGGGCCACCCCCTTCCGGTAGGCGGCATAGGCTTCATAGTCAAACAGCGGTTGCTGGAGGATGAAAGTCGAGCCATAGCTGTCATAGCGCCTGTCTTCGCTCGAACGACGCGAATCACCGAGGTAGCTGGCTTTCGAATCGTTGCGACCCTTGTTGTAGCTGTAGGAAAGATTGGGCAGCAGGCCTGCACGTCCGATGGCGCGGTACTCCTGGCCTGCCTCGCGGGCCTTGAAGGCGGCGAGGTAGGTTGGATCGCGGCGCAAGGCCTGTTCGTAGACCTGAAACGGCCCCATGCCGGCCTGGGCCAGTGTCGGCAGCAGCACGCAGGCCGCCAGCAGACCGGTTGCAGATGATTTCATCGCAACCTCCTTATTGTTCGGTCAAGGCGCTGCCTGCACGGTCGAGCAGGGGCTTGAACAGGTAGTTGAGCAGCGAGCGCTCGCCAGTGCGCACGAACAGTTCGGCGGGCATGCCCGGACGGATCGACAAGCCCTGCAAACGCGCCAGCGCCTCTTCGCTGACGGTGCTGCGCAGCACGTAGTACGGCTGGCCGCTGCGCTCGTCGAGCAACTGGTCGGCCGATATCAGCGCCACCTCGCCGGTGACCCGTGGCGTGCTGTTCTGGTTGAAGGCCGTGAACAGGATATCGACCGGCAACTGCGGCGCGACCTTGTCCACCAGGTTCACCGGCAAGCGCCCCTCCACCTCCAGCGCTGCGCCTTGCGGCACGATCTCCAGCAACGTGTCGCCTGCCCGCACCACTGCACCCTCGGTGTGTACGCACAGGTTGACGGCGATGCCGTCGGCGGGTGCGAGGATCTCGCTGTGACGCAACTCGAAGCGTGCCGAGTTGAGCTGCTGCTCCAGCGTCGCGGCCTTGACCTGGGCCTCGGCCAGTTGGGTGCGCACGTCTTTCTGGTATTCCTCGCGTCGCTGCTGCAGGTTGAGCCGGGCCTCGACGATGCCTTGCTCCAGGCGCGCGCTGTCGCCCGCGTTCTGCGCCAGGTCACGTTGCACCTGGGACAACTGCCGCTGGTATTCGAGCACCCGATTGCGCGGGATGTAGCCCTCGCCGGCCAGCGGGCGCAGATTGTCCAACTGCTCGCGCAGGGAGTCAGCCTGGGCCTGCAGGTCGCCCCGTGCCCGGCGCATGCCGGCCAGTTGGGCCTGGGAGCCTTCGATGCTGGCCGACACCGCGCCCTGTTCACGGGCCAGGGCCTGGCGACGGCTATCGAACAGCTGGCGCTGACCTTCAACAACCAGGCCGAGTTGCGCATCGGACTCATCCATCAGCTCCGCAGGAAACTGCACCTGCCCCACGTTGTCCCGTTCACCGCGCCAACGCGCAAGGCTGGCCTGGGTCATGCGGTACTGGGCCTGCAGCGCCTCGACATCTGCTTGTACCTGGGTACGATCGAGGCGGAACAGCGGCTCCCCCTGACGCACCATCTGCCCTTCGCTGACCAGAATCCGGCTGACCACCCCGGCAGCCATCGACTGCACTGCCTTGCGCTTGCCCGACACCACCACGGTGCCCTGCACCGCCACGCCCTGATCCAGCGGCGCAAGGCTGGCCCAGGCCATGAATCCGCCAAAGCCCAGCAGGGTCAGCAGCCAGCCAAGGCGCACGTAGAAGCGTGCATCGCTCGTCACGCGGCTCATGCACCACCTCCGGCTTGCAGCGGCCGCTGTGCGGTGCCCTGGCCCAGCGCCTGGAGAATATCCCGCGCAGGGCCAAACGCCTGCACGCGCCCGTCATTCATCACCAGCAGTTTGTCAGCCTGGGCCAGCGCCGCGCTGCGATGGGTCACCAGCACCACCGTGCGCCCCAGAGCCTTCAACTGGACGATGGCATTGGCCAACGCCGCCTCGCCAAGGCTGTCGAGGTTGGAGTTGGGTTCGTCGAGCACGATCAGACACGGGCTGCCATAGAGCGCGCGCGCCAAGGCAATGCGTTGCTTCTGGCCGCCAGAGAGGTCGCCACCGCCCTCGCCCAGGCGCGTGTCGTACCCCTGCGGCAAGCGCAGGATCAATTCATGCACCCCCGCCAGACGCGCAGCCTCCACCACCTTATGGCCGTCGAGCTCGCCGAATCGGGCGATATTCTCGGCAATGCTGCCACGCAGCAGCTCGATACTTTGCGGCAGATAGCCGATATGCGGACCGAGCGCATCGCGGTCCCACTGGGAAAGCTCGGCGCCATCCAGGCGCACATGCCCCGCCAGCGGTTGCCAGACACCCACCAGCAACCTGGCCAGGGTCGACTTGCCGGACCCCGAAGCCCCCAGCACCCCCAGCACCTCACCGGGCGCCAGGGCAAAACTGACCTGCTGCACGGTGGCGACCCTGCGCCCCGGTGGCCCGCCGCTGACCTGCTCGATGGACAACTGACCGTCAGGCGCTGGCAGCGACATTGGCACTGGTGGTTCAGGATGCTCCTGCAGCAAGGTTTCCAGGCGCTTGTAGGCCAACTGCGCACCGCTCCACTGCTTCCACACCGCAATGAGCTGGTCGATCGGCGCGAGCACCCGGCCCATGAGAATGGAGCCGGCGATCATCATGCCCGGCGTCATCTGGCCCTCGATCACCAGCAGCGCACCCAGGCCCAGCACCAGCGACTGCAGACACAGGCGCAGGGACTTGCTGGTGGCAGTGATCACTGCCGACGTGTCGCTGGCCCGGTTCTGCAACTCGAGAAAGCGCCCGTGCAAGGCGAACCAGCGCTGGCGCAGCGCGCCGAGCATGCCCATGGCCTGGATGCTTTCGGCGTTGAGCAGTTGGCTGCCGGCCAGGCTGCTCGACTGCTGCTGCAGGCTGCTCGCTTCGGCCAGCGGGCGCTGGGTCAGGCGCTCGTTGAGCACGGCCAGCAGTACCAACAGCAAGGCTCCGGCACTGGCGAGCACACCCAGCCAGACGTTGAACAGGAAAATCACCGCCAGGTACACCGGAAACCAGGGGGCATCGAAGAAGGCGAACAACGCAGGGCCAGTGACGAACTGGCGCACCTGGGTCATGTCGTTCAAGGCCTGGCCAGCGGCGCCATCACCCTGGCGCAAGTTACGTTCGAACGCGGCGCGATAGATGTTCAGGTTTAAGCGCTGTTCCAGTCGATGGCCGACGCGAATGACAATGAAACTGCGCACCGCTTCCAGCACGCCCATATATACGAAGAAACCCACCACCATCAGGGTCAACATCCACAAGGTGGTTTCATTCTGCGAAGTCAGTACACGGTCGTACACTTGCAGCATATAAATCGACGGCACGAGCATGAGAATGTTGATCAGCGCAGTAAAACAACCGACGCTGATCAACGTCGATTTGAATTCGCCAAGTGCCGCCCACAAAAGTGCGCCGGGCCTGTTGCTCGGAAGTTTCATGTTTCGCCCTTATTGCCGTTATAACTTGGCCGGGTAATTAATTGTCCACACGCTCCAGCACCACTGCACTGCCGGCGGCTGAAGTCCAGGTATAGCGACCGGCGCCCTGTCGGCTGAAATGCACCACCGTGCTGCCGTCGCCGCCCACCAGTGCCAGGGTGTCGGGTGTCACCAGCCAACTGCCCGGACGAATCCCGAGCAAGCGCTCGGCGCAGGCCAGGTCGCCGTCAAGCGCGCCCTCGCTGGCCGACAGGCGCAGGGTGCAGGCATTGGCCTGCTGCTGCTGCGGATAAAGCGCCCAGCGCCCGGCCAGTTGCGCGGCGTTGGGGAGTAGCAGGCTGCTCGCCATACCTACCTCGGTCATAGACATCAAGGGAATCGCGCCCAGCGCGATCATTCGTTTGATTGCTCGCATCCATCCACCTCGCGTGGTCCATGTGGCTGGGAGCGACCCGCGCAGCGCTACGCGGGCCGCTCCCGGCCCGTCAGACCACGATATCCGTGGCGGCGGCCTGACCTACGGTGGTCACCAGGAAGTCAGCCAGGCTATTGCCGGTGAAGTCGATGGACAGGCTGCCCAGGTTGGTCGCCTGGTCGTAGCTGAGGACGGCCTCGCCGGCATGTCCGGTGAAGGCACTGACGAACTCTAGCGGTAGCTTGCCCTGGGAAAACGCCGAGATGGCTGACAGATCAATCTTGTCCTGACCGCTGACAAAATCCATGATCCGGTCCGGCGCCTTGGCTGTCGAATCGCTGATGGCCCCATAGACGAAGGTGTCCGCACCGCTTCCCCCCCAGAGGGTGTCAGCCCCGCCACCGCCGTAGATGATGTCGTTGCCAGCACCACCCTTGAGCACGTTGGCCACCGCGTTGCCGATCAACAGGTCGTTGCCCGAACCGCCGATGGCGTTTTCCACGGTCACGCCCTTGGCGATCGAGACGTTCCCGATCATGCCGCCAACATCGGAGAACGAAGCCTCGTTGAGGTTGATCTTCTGGTTCTGGGTGAACCCGGAGAAGTCCAGAGTATCGTTGCCGCCGCCATCCCACACGCTGAACACCACCTTCGACGAAGCCGAGGTGGCCGAGTAGAAGTCGCGATCAGCCGTGGAGTTGAAGCCATACACGGTATCGCCCGAACGCGTGGCGTAGTTGGCGCCGTAGAGTTTCTGGATCGCCGCGATGTCGTCCATCAGCGGGGCCGACGCGTAGTACTGCCCGCCGCCCTTGACGAAGTTCTGCGCGGTGTTGCTTTCGCTCCAGTAGCTCATGACGCTGTAGCCGCGGGTGTCCTGTGCATACGAAGCGTCACGGTAGCTCGGGTTGCCCTCGCCGGCGTTGTAGTCACCGGGGTGGGACAGGCCGAGCACGTGGCCGATCTCGTGGGTCAGGGTCTGGCGACCGTAGTTGCCAGTGTCGGGATTGATGTTCACCTGATAACCGCTATTGATCAGGTACCACGACTCACCTTTGTGCGAACCCCATCCGTCGAACGGCAGGTAGGCGAACGCCGCGCCACCGTTGCTGGCGCTGAAGTTGCCGAAGGTCATGTGACCGTCGCCGCCCGAAGCTGCCTCGGTGAAGCTCAGCTTGGCCACGTCGGCCCAGGACTCCATGGCCAGCTTGGCCTGGGCTTTCTGCTGGTTGTTGAACTGGCTGAAGCTGCCCAGGCCACGACTGACGAAGTCCGCCGGCGCTTTGGTCAGGAAGGTGTAGGTGAGGCTGATGGTGCCGTCCTTGTTCAGGTCCTTCCAGGACGCCCCGTCGCGCAGCAGCTGGGTGGCTGCCTGATCGACGGTGAACGAAGGTTTGCCATTGATGTTCGCACCACCGCGATCGTACTGGTGGGCGAAACTGTTGATCAGCCCGAAGGCCGAACTCGGCCCGTTCGGTTGCAACACCGAGGCAGCGGAAACAACAGCATTTGCTTTGACTTTCGACATGCAGACACTTCCTTGTTTGCGGAAAAGTTGATGTTCGACAGGAACGCTCAAACTTTCGGCGAGAGCATCCTGTCACTCGCCCTTGTGAGGCGCAAAAAAACTGACACATTCAGAAACTTTCTGTCCAGTGTTTTTTGACGCCAATCTTCCGAACGGAGAAATAAGCCGTGTGCCGCTGTTATTTGCGCAAACTGTTATGCATCAGGTGTATTGAGGAGTACCCATACTCCAGATAATGACTGACCGGTTTATTATTCAAGGCCGGGAAGTTTTATTATGAAAAAGCGACGTCCTGCTGATGATTCAAGACCGTTGTTCGTTAATGGCATCTGGCCTCGCGACAACCGGTCGCACGACCCTCCGTCGCCTGCTCGTTGACTTGCCGAGGGGCGCGGCGCTCAGTAGGTGCTGGTCACAGCCCCTCCACTGACAGGACGACACAATGACAAGACTCACGGTGCAATCCGGCGATTTCTTGCAAGGTGAAGGCGAGTATCGCAACGGATCGCTCACACTCAAGACCCCACGCAGCCAGGCCGGTGAGCGTATCTCTCTGGCCCGTATCAAGGACCTCCGGCTCGCCAGCCTGGAATCGAACCGCAACCTGGGCGCCACCCTAGGCTGGGGTGTAGCCGGCGCCCTGGTGGCCGGGCCGGTCGGCATGCTCGCCGGATTGTGGCTTGGCGGCAAAGAGGAGGAAGCCACCTTTCTCGCCACGTTCAAGGATGGCCGCAAGCTGCTGGCCATTACCGATGGCAAGACCTGGTCGAAGATCGACGACACCTGGCGCCAGCGTCAGCGCTCGGGCGCCAGGTAAAACCATCGGGGTCGAGTTCGTCTGCATGATCGAGGTGTTCTTTTCGCGGGCACCCCACTGAACCCAAGAGCAGTGTGATACCCGTGGGAGCGGGCTTGCCCGCGAAAAGAACACCGCACAGCCCCTGACACCCCTGCTACCATTGCGCCCCCTTTGCCAACCGCCCCACCGAATGCCGCCGGAGCAACCGGCGCGTCCGCCTTCCAAGGAGCCTTGCATGACCTCGCTTCGCCCCCGCCTGCCCTTTGGCCTGCTTGGCCTGGGCCTTGCGCTGCATGCTGGCCAGGGTCTGGCCGATGAACGCGTGACCCTCGCCCCCTTGCAGGTCACCGAACGCAGCGGCGATGACGGCTATCAACCTCGCGAAGCCCAGGTCGGCGGCTGGCATGCCGCACCGCTGCTCGACACCCCGGCCTCGGTCAGCGTGTTCAGTCGCCAACTGCTCGATGATCGCCAGGTACGCCTGCTCAGCGAGGTGCTGCAAAGCGATGCCTCGGTCGGCGAAAGCTACGCGCCGATCGGCTACTACGAGAACTTCAACGTGCGCGGCTTCGAACTGAATGCCGCCAGCAGCTACCGGATCAATGGCCAGACCATCGCCGGCGAGCAGAACGTGGCGCTGGAGAACAAGCAACAGGTCGAATTGCTCAAGGGATTATCGGGCCTGCAGAGCGGCGTGTCCGAACCCGGCGGGCTGGTCAACTATGTGACCAAGCGCGCCGAGGATGTGCGCAGTGTCACCGTCTCGACCAACGAGCAGGGCGAACGCTACCTGGCCACCGACCTCGGCGGCTGGTTCGGCAGCGAGAAACAGTTCGGCCTGCGCGCCAACCTCGCCCATGAAGACATCCGTTCCTACGTCGACCATGCCGACGGCAAGCGCGACTTCGCCTCGCTGGCATTCGACTGGCAGATCAACCCCGACGCCACCCTGCAACTCGATGTCGAGTATCAGCACCGCGAACAGCGCTCGGTGCCCGGCTACCAGTTGCTGGGCGGCACCCAGGTGCCCCACGGCATCGACCCGGACGACCGCCTGGCCTACCAGCATTGGGCCAAGCCTGTGACGAACGACTCGTTGAACCTGGGCGGACGCTTCGAGTACCGCTTCAACGAAGCCTGGACCGGCACGCTCAGCGCTTCGCGCAGCAAGGTTGTGATTGACGACTACAGTGCGTTCGCCTGGGGCTCCGGCGACGACGCGTTCTTCTCCGGCAACGGCGACTACGGCATCTACGACTTCCGCAGCCCCGACGACATCCGGCGCACCGACGAACTCCAGGCCACCCTCGAGGGACGTTTCCAAGCCTTGGGCCTGCAGCATGAACTGACTGTCGGCAGCAGCGCCCAGCGCCGGACCCTTGATCAGCGTCCGTATTACAACGAGTGGCTCGGCAGCGGAAACATCTACACCGGCGCGCCCGCTCTGGCGCCGTCCGAAAAACCGATCGGACATAGCGAACGCCGCCTGGACAGCCGCCAGTACGGCCTGTTCGTCAGCGACCGCATCAGCTTCAACGAGCAATGGCAGACCGTACTCGGCGCCCGCGAAGTGCGCCTGGACGAAAAGACCTGGGACGAAACCGGTGCTGCTGGCCGCCATACCCGCCAGTACCAGTTGCTGCCCAACGCCGCCCTGATCTACAAACCGCAAGCGGACACCACGCTGTACGCCAGCTGGTCCAAAGGCCTGTCGGCGGGCGGTACCGCGCCTTGGTTCGCCAGCAACGCTGCCGAGATCCTCGCCCCGACCCTGTCGCGCCAACTGGAAGTAGGCATCAAGCGCGACTGGAAAGGCCTGAGCCTGAGCGCAGCGCTGTTCCAGATCCGCCAGGCCTACCAGTACGCCCGCCCGCAGGAGGGTACGGCCCCGATCTATGTGCAACAAGGCCAGCAGAAGAACACCGGCCTGGAGCTCGGCGCCAGCGGCTGGGTGACATCCAACCTGCAGTTGCACGCCAGCGCCGCCGCAATCCGCGCCCGGGTGAAGAACAGCGGCACCGACGCCTACGAGGGCCACCAGGCGATCAACGTGCCTCGTCTGCGCGCGGCGCTGCAAGCCGAATACAACCTCCCGGTGCCGGGCCTGGCACTGCTCGGCGGTGCACGCTACAGCGCCAGCAAGTACGCGAGCCAGGCAGGCAACGTCGAGGTCGGCGGCTACACGGTATTCGATATCGGCAGCCGCTACCGCATCCGCATCGGTGACTACGACACCGTGCTGCGCCTGACGGTCGATAACCTCTTCGACAAGCGCTACTGGCGCGATGTGGGGGATTACCTGGGCGACAACTATCTGTTCCAGGGCGCGCCGCGCACGGCAAGACTGTCGGCTTCGGTCAGTTTCTGAATATATCGCGTCCCCTGCGGACACCGGCTTGGTCGGTGTTCGCGGGCGAGCCCGCCAAGCCGGATTTCACGCAAACAAAAAACCCTGAACCTTTCGATTCAGGGGTTTCTTGTGGAATGTGGCGGTGAAGAAGGGATTTGAACCCTTGATACGATTTCTCGTATACACACTTTCCAGGCGTGCTCCTTCGACCACTCGGACACTTCACCGGATCTCTTCAAGCCATTCAGCCTGTCGAGGCGCGCTAATTTAGTAGAAGACCTTTCCTTTGGCAAGCATTTTTTTCAGAATTTTCATGCGCTTAAGCCTCGCCCCGGAAAAGGCTGGCCAGCCAGGGCGATGCTGCCAATCTGGCCTGCGCTTTTTCCGCATTCCGGACACCTGCCCCGACGCCACACGGGGTAGCTGGCCAAGGCTGACCGGCCAGTCAGCCTTGGCGCTTTACCTGGCCTGCGCTGCTGGGTAACGTCATCGCCACGCCACCCAAAGGACTCTGTCATGAGCGAGCTGATTACCTACCACGCCGAAGACGGCATTGCCACCCTGACCCTGAACAACGGCAAGGTCAATGCGATCTCGCCTGACGTCATCACCGCCTTCAACGCAGCACTGGACCGTGCCGAGGAAGAACGTGCCGTGGTGATCATCACCGGCCAGCCAGGCATTCTTTCCGGCGGCTACGATCTCAAGGTGATGACCGCCGGCCCCAAAGAGGCGATCGACCTGGTCACCGCCGGCTCCACCCTGGCCCGCCGCCTGCTCTCGCACCCGTTCCCGGTGATCGTCGCCTGCCCTGGCAATGCCGTGGCCAAGGGCGCGTTCCTGCTGCTGTCGGCCGACTACCGCATCGGTGTCGAAGGCCCGTACAAGATCTGCCTGAACGAGGTCCAGATCGGCATGACCATGCACCATGCCGGGATCGAGCTGGCCCGCGACCGCCTGACCCGCTCGACCTTCCAGCGCTCGGTGAACAATGCCGAGGTCTTCGACCCGCATGGTGCAGTGGTGGCCGGGTTCCTCGACAAGGTGGTACCCGCCGAGCAACTCCAGGAAACGGCGCTGAGCGCGGCGCGGGAACTGAAGAAACTGAACATGCTGGCGCACAAGAATACCAAGCGCAAAGTGCGCAAGGCGCTGCTGGAGACGCTCGACAAGGCGATCGAGGCCGACAAGGGCCACATGGGCTGAAACCAGGCTTGCTGGAGTCGCCGCGTGCCGCTCCAGCAAGCCAGGACGCGACCGGGCTCCGTTCGCCGGTTTGCCCTGACCAGTGCACGGTCGTACACTGCGCCGCGACTGTCTGGTGTGAGCCGTATCATGCTCTATATGCTTCGCATGCTCCTTCTGGCGCTGCACTTCCTGCTGGTCGGCGCCGTCGGCCTGGTCATCGGCCTGTGCCGCCCCTTCAACCCCGATAACAGCCGCCTGTTCGCCCGCCTCTACAGCGTGCCGGCAGCCTGGCTCATGCGCATCCGGGTCAAGGCTGAAGTCGGCCCCTTGTGGGACCAGCCGCCCGGCTGCGTGATCGTCGCCAATCATCAATCCAACTACGACCTGTTCATCCTCGGCCAGGTGGTTCCACGGCGGACGGTCGCCATCGGCAAGAAGAGCCTGGGCTGGATTCCGTTGTTCGGCCAATTGTTCTGGCTCGGCGGCAACGTACTGGTGGACCGCAAGAATGCCTACCAGGCGCGCAAGGCGATGCGACTGACCACGCGGATCCTGCGCGACGACACCTCGATCTGGATCTTCCCCGAAGGCACACGCAACCCGACTGAACACCTGCTGGCGTTCAAGAAAGGCGCGTTCCACATGGCGGTCGAGGCCGGCGTACCGATCGTGCTGGTATGCGTCAGCCGCTACTCCAAGCGCCTGAGCCTCAACAGTTGGCGACAGCGCACGGTGATCGTCCGCTCCTTGCCACCGATCGCCACCCATGGCCTGGGACAGCAGGACGTGCCGGCGCTGATGGAGCAATGCCGACTGCAGATGCAGCAGTGCATCGATCGTATGGAGCGGGAGTTGCCGCAGGCCTGAGCCGCCAGCTTGCTCTACGCCGCAGCACGGCCCAAGCTGTCGGGGTGTCCAACCGAAGAAGCAGGCAACCATGGGTCGAGTCGTCGCAGCGGCGGTGTACAGCGCCGGGAGAAAGGTCACCAACATCAGCCTCGACGAGGGCAGCGAATGGGCACGCAAGCCTGGGCACTTCGTCTGGATAGGCCTGGAGGAGCCCAACGCCCAGGAGCTGGCCAACCTGCAGCGCCAGTTCGGCCTGCACGAACTGGCCATCGAGGACGCGCTGGAGAAGCACAGCCGCCCCAAGCTCGAAACCTTCGGCGACGCGCTGTTCATCGTCACCTATTCGCCGGTGCGCCATGAGGGCAAGCTGGAGTTCATCGAGACCCACATCTTTGCGGGCAACGGCTACATCATCACCTGCCGCAACGGCCATTCGAAATCCTACGCCCTGGTACGTCAGCGCTGCGAAGCGCGGCCGCTGCTGCTCGAGCATGGCGAGGACTTCGTGCTCTACGCCCTGCTCGACTTCGTCACCGAAAACTACCAGCCCGTCAGCGAGGCGATCCATGGCGAGATCGAGGAGCTGGAGCAAAGCGTGCTCAGCGGCTCGCTGCAAGAGCAGGACATCCGCCGCCTGCACAGCTTGCGGCGCGACATCCTGCGCTTGCGCCGCTACGTGGCGCCGATGGTGGAGATCGGCGAAGAGCTGCAGCGCCTGAGCTTTCCTTTCATCGACAAGAACATGCGCCCGTACTTTCGCGACGTGCAGATCCACGTCACGCGGCAGATGGAGGACCTTGTCGGCATCCGCGACATCGCCAGCCAGACCATCGAGATCGGCATGCTACTGGAGTCGTCACGCCAGAGCATCGTGCAGCGCAAGTTCGCTGCCTGGGCGGCAATACTCGCCTTCCCCACGGCCATTGCCGGGATCTACGGGATGAACTTCCAGAACATGCCGGAGCTGAGCTGGCACTATGGGTACTTTGCGGTGCTGGGCGTGATCGGGGCGGGATGTGCAGGGCTGTATGCGAGCTTCAAGCGCTCGGGATGGTTGTAACGGGCTAGCTAGCGAGTCGTTCTTTTCGCGGCGGCGCCATACAAGCCCGCGAAAAGAACGACGCAGCGGCAGGCTCAGGCCGCGCTCTGCTTGCCCTTGCGCGGTTGCTGGACGAACCGCAGCATCCACTCGCCCACCAGATCGCCCTGGTGCTCGGTGGCCAGGCTCGCCACCGCCTGGTGATACACCTCATCCCCCAGAACGTCCTGGCGCGCATCGAGCAGCGCACGGGAATAGTCGTGGACAAACTCCGGATGCCCCTGGAAGCACAGCACCTGGTCACCCACGTGATAGGCCGCATTCGGGCAGAAATCGCTGGAGGCGATCAGGGTTGCGCCTTCAGGCAACGCGGTCACCTGGTCCTGATGGCTGATCAGCAGGGTCAGTTCGGTCACCTCAGGGTCCATCCATGGCGCGTGGGCAGCCAGGCTGTAGCGGTGGATACCCAGACCCCAGCCGCGATCGGCGCGCTCAGCCTTGCCGCCCAGCACCAGCGCCAGCACCTGGTGACCAAAACAGACCCCCAGCAGCTTCTCGCCCCGCTCATAAAGCTTGAGCAGGTAGGCCTTGAGGGTCTGGATCCAGGGATCAGTACCGAACGAGTCGGCCTTGCTGCCGGTTACAAGGTAGGCATCGAAGGTTTCACCTTCGGGCGGATACTCGCCGTTCATCACGTTGAAGACGCGAAACTCGGCGGCGATCGGCTGACGCGAGAACAGCTGCTCGAACATCCTTCCGTAGCCCCGATACTGCGCGGTCAACTCCGGTCGCAGGACATCGGTTTCAAGGATGCAGATGCGTAACGACATAGGGATAGCCCTGAACGACATGTGGTGGAATCTGATGTAGAGACTGACGCGAAAGACACGTACAAGCAAGAGGTGTGCACTGACGAACGGTCACCTGGCAGGCCCTGCCCCTACAGGATCCTCGATGTGTCTAGTCAGAGCATGCCAGCTAAATGGCCAATGGCCTCATAACGTTCGGAAATGCCTGTTGACACGCTTAGAACAAAGGGTTCTCAAACAAGGCCGGTGTTCGCCCTACTGTTGGGGTAGGCATCCACGCAAGAGGCACGCAAGGCCTGCGTTTCATACGCCATAGTGATCGACCCGACGCAAGACAAGGAAGCCAAAGGCTATTCAGGAATAACAACAAGAAGGCGGTCCGCCATGTTCAGACAATCGAAAGTACGCCAAGCCGGACTCATACTCTTCGCCACCACGTTGCTGCTGATCCTGCCGAACCTGACACGCTTGTTCGGCTGAAGGCAGCGGTGGCATTCGCACGCCGCGCAAGGGTAATCTGCCGACCTTTCCGGGTTGGAGATCGCTCATGCGCCATTGCCTGAGTTTGCTGTTGCTGTTGGTCAGCCTGCCACTGGCGGCTGCGCAATTGACACTGGAGCTGGGCAACGGTCAACGCCAATGGCAGTCCGAGCAATTGCTCGAGCACCCGCAGGCGCGTGCTATCGACATCCCTCAGGACGTCGCCTACAAACGCCCCATGCATTACCGTGCGGTGCCGCTGGCGACCCTGCTCGAAAGGGTGAAGCCCGGCGATCACCTGCAAGCGGTGGCACTGGATGGTTTTGCCGCGGAGATGCCCGCTGCGCAGCTGCTGCAGGAAGGCCCGGCCCGGGCCTGGGTGGCCGTCGAAGATCCGCGCCAGCCATGGCCAGCGCTGGCCCAGGACAAGCCCGGCGCCGGCCCGTTCTACCTGGTCTGGACCAACCCGCAGGCAAGTGGCATCCGCCCCGAACAATGGCCCTACCAGATCGCCAGCATCCGTCGCCTGGCGCCGGTCGCCGAGCGCTTCCCTGCCCTGCTGCCTGCGCCCGAGCTTCCCGCGCAAGACCCGGTACGCCAGGGTTTTGCGTTGTTCCAGCAGAACTGCCTGGCCTGTCATCGCCTCAACGGTGCGGGGGATGCCCAGTTCGGGCCGGACCTGAACCTGCCGCACAACCCCACCGAATACTTCCAGCCGGGTTACCTGCGCCTGTACATTCGCGATCCGCAGAGCCTCAGGCAGTGGCCGCAGGCACGCATGCCGGGGTTCTCGAAGGATGTGTTGAGCGAGCAGGAGCTCGATGCGCTGATCGCCTACCTCGGGCACATGGCCAAGCGGCGACCTTGAGAGGAATGCGCGGGGCCGCAGCGCAGCCCCGAACGCGTCAGGCGATGGGTCTTTCCTGTTTGACGCCCCAACCCTCGACCTCGCCTCCCAGCGGCGAAATCACCGCCTCGAAGGCCTCCTCGAAAGCCCCGATCCCTCGGTAGGTGGCGTACATGACCTTGCTCAGCTCCAGGTGCCAGGCGCCGTCATCGCGCTCGTGTACCTGGGCATTGATCGACTCTCCGCGGAATTGCCCCGCGGCCCGGCGTGCCCCGACTTCGTCTGGAAAAGTGGCATAGAACTCGATGGGATGGATCTGGGTGAAGTCGAAACCACCCGCTTTCATCTGGCGAAGCACGCTGCTGCTGATGTCTTCGTTCTGGCTGCTCATGAAACGTCCTCCTGAAAAACCCAAGGGATAGACTTTCCGTGCACTACGCACCTGCCGGCAGCCCGCAAGGGGCCTGGCAGTTCGAGCTGATGCAAGACGCGAATGAAAACGGCGTAGACCCGCAGAAGACCGACGCCTCTGTCCAGCGTAGTGCGGATGACGGCACCTTGCCAGGTGCCCCGTTCAGGGCGCTTCGTGGATGGTGGTGATGATCACGCCGTTCTGCTCCTTGAGCCACAGCGCGGTAGGGGAAGGTTTTCGGTCCTGGAAGTCGTTGAGGTCCAGTTCATCCATGAGCGGAAACAGCTTGGAGCGGATGGCCCGCGCCGCATCCTCTTCACTGGGCAGGTGCTCGCTTTTGAGCAGCAGGGACTGCGGTACACCTTTCTGATCAGCAAAGATGACTTCCCACTCTTTCATTGATCGACCCTCTTGGAAGCACAACGGTGAGTGATATCCGTACTTAGCTGACCATACACAAAGGCTGATGTTCAGAGTGGCTGAGGGATGGAGATGAAGATTTCTTCAGCAAGCGATGACAGATGCCGTAAATGAAAAAGCCCGCCATCATCGGCGGGCTTCTGCTTACGGGCAAGCGTTACTCAGGCTTGCCGTGAACCACGCCGGCGGTGTTGTCCAGCAGGCTCTTGGTCGCGGTCTGGATATAGGCCTCGAGCTTCTTGAGCATCTCAGGCTGATCCGGGCTCTCGATCAATTCGGCCTTGAACTCACGCCCCAGCTGGTAGCGATACATCCGCGGCGTCATGTCCTTGGACTCGATGAGGATGTGATCCCCCTGCACCAGGCCAACGATCTGCTCGCTGCCCGATGGCTTGATCATGCCCACGCCCTGGTCACCGGCAGGCAGGTTCAGCAGATCACGGCCCCAGCACTGGTGACGGGTGTCGCCACCCAGGCGACCCATGATGGTCGGCACGATATCGACCTGGGTGCCGACGGTGTGGTTGACCGCACCGAACTTGTCCTGGATACCCGGTGCGATGAGCAGCAGCGGCACGTTGAAACGACCCAGGTCCAGCTCGGTAACCTGCTGGTGGTTGCCAAAACCATGGTCGCCGACGATCACGAACAGGGTCTCCTTGAAGTAGGGCTCCTTGCGCGCCTTCTCGAAGAACTGGCCCAAAGCCCAGTCGGAGTAGCGCATGGCAGTCAGGTGCTCGTCCAGGCGGCCCTGCCCTGTGACCTTCTCTACCGGCAGGTCCTTGGGCAAGGCGTACGGGGTGTGGTTGGAGAGCGTCTGCAGCAAGGCGTAGAACGGTTTCTTGCCGTAGTTGTGGGCCAGCTCCTGGTTGGCACGGTCGAACATGTCCTGGTCCGAAACGCCCCAGGTCGGGTCGGAGAACACCGGATTGACGAAGTCGTTGCGGCCGATGAAGGTGGTCATGCCCTGGTTGCCGAAGAACCCGGACTGGTTGTCCCAGGCGAAGTCGCCGTTGTAGACGTAGACATCGTCGTAGTCACGGGCGCTGAGCAGCGCCGGCAGGCCCGAGAGCTTGTGCCCGCCCTCGGGAGTCTGCATCAGGTACTCGAAGCCCGGCAGGTTGGGGAAGCACGCCATGGTGGCGAACATGCCCTGGTGAGTGTGGGTGCCGTTGGAGAAGAAGCGATCGAACAACAGCCCTTCCTTGGCCAGCTTGTCGAAGTACGGGGTGATGTTGTTCGGACTCCCCAGGGCGCCCACCGAGTGACCGGCGAAGCTCTCCATGAGGATCACCACCACGTTCTTGATCGGCAGGGTGTTGCCGGCCGGCGGCACGAAGTCGCGGCGGATGGCCGCCTGGTCGGCATCGACCAGCGTGTCGTTGGGGGTCAGCAGCAGGTCACGCACGCTTTGCTGGGCGACTCCGGTTTCCAGCACCGGTTTCCAGATATTGGCGCGGTCTTCGCCGAAACGGCTCTTGGCGGCGTCGATCAGCGTCAAGGTGCCGTTCAGGCCCAGCTGGTTGACGAAGTTGGAGTCGGTGGTGAAAGCGTCACCCCAGCGCATGGGTGGGCCCTGGCGCAGGGTGCCACGGGCGGCGACCACTGCCACCAGCAGGATGACCATGAACACCGCCAGGCGGCCGTACCAGGGTGCGACACGGCGCTGAGCGACGATCTGGCCGCTGCCCTGGCCACCACGAGTCAAACGGTCGATGCCCTTGAACAGCAGGCTCAGCAGCCAGGTGCCGAACAGCCACGCCAGCAGGTAGCGAACCACCGGGAAACCGTACCAGAGCATGCTCATGACGGTCTTGGGGTCTTCCTGGATGTACTGGAAGACCAGGCCGTTCAGGCGCTGGTGGAATTCACGGTAGAAATCCAGTTCCATCAGGCCAAGGAACATCACGATGCTGGAGCTGACGGTCAACCAGAAACGGAAAAAGCCGCGCCGCGCCATGGCCCAGGGGCTGTTAAGGGCCAGCAGTAGCGGGATGCTCAGGTACACCACCACCCGCAGGTCGAAGCGCAGGCCGTTGAGGAAGCCTTCGGCCACCGTGGAGTACGGGGTGTCGCCGATCATGTCGCTGTTGTAGATCAGCAGCGCCAGGCGCACCAGGCTGAGCATCAGCATGATCAGCAATCCGCTGAGCAAGGTGTAGGCGAGGTGCGATTTGAGAGTCGGCGAGAACGGTGCCGACGCGGCCCGTTGCTTCAAGGCATCCGTGTTAGCCATGAATGGGAAGATCCTAGGATTTCGGGTTGGGAAAGGCGCTGGACGCAGCCTCGCAGTCCTGTGCCGGACAATCGCCGGCAAGGGCCCATACATTAAATGTGCGGCGCGGAGTTTGGTTAATGCCGTGTGAAAATTTTGTCACGATGAACGGTCAGAGCCGAACGTTGCCCCGCGGACCGGCAATTGCCCAGATGATCAGGCCCAGCACCGGCAACAGCAGGATGAGCAGAATCCACAGGATCTTGATCCCTGTCTCGCTGCCGCTTTTCAGCACGTTGATGATCGCCCAGATATCCAGGGCCAGAATGACCAGCCCGACCAGGCTGTTGAAGGTAGACCCCATGCTGCAACTCCTGCGTGAACGTTCCTGTGGCTGAGCATAGCCTGCTATCGGCGCGATAGAAGGGAATCCTTGGCCGGGCTCGCAGGTCACTGGATAAACTGCTGTCATCCATCGCTTTCGAGGTTCCCATGCCACCCGCCCACAGCCACAGCGCCGCCACCCCTTCTCTCATCGATGCCTGGCGCCAGCAAGCGCTGAGTACCCCCTGGCTCAGTGCAGGCCTTGGGCTGAGCCTGCTGGCGATCGTACTCCTGCTGCTGGCCAGCCTGTGGAATGCCGTCAACGGCGATCACTCACAGAACCTGCACCTGGCGGCGCTGGGCGGGCTATCGGGTTTTGGCGCCACGGCCTTGGGCGCGGTGCTGGCCGTTGTGCTGCGCGATGT
Organism: Pseudomonas sp. MNR3A; assembly: GCF_009650575.1. Taxonomy (NCBI): domain Bacteria; kingdom Pseudomonadati; phylum Pseudomonadota; class Gammaproteobacteria; order Pseudomonadales; family Pseudomonadaceae; genus Pseudomonas; species Pseudomonas sp. MNR3A. The sequence continues at coordinate 263,222 of NZ_VZZS01000030.1, forward strand.
CAGTGCTCGCAGCCAGGATGTGATGCTGGGTTTTGCTGCCGGCATGATGCTCGCCGCCAGTTCGTTCTCGCTGATTCTGCCGGGTCTGGATGCGGCACGGGAAATCACCGGCAACGGCCCCGCCGCTGCGGGCGTCGTCGTGCTGGGTATGGGCCTGGGGGTGTTGCTGATGCTCGGCCTGGACCGATTCACCCCACACGAGCACGAGAGCACAGGCCCTTGTGGGCCCGACGCCGAACGAATCAGCCGGGTGTGGCTGTTCGTGCTCGCCATTACCCTGCACAACCTGCCCGAGGGCATGGCCATCGGCGTGAGTTTCACCAACGGTGACATGAGCATCGGCCTGCCGCTGACCAGCGCCATCGCAATCCAGGACATTCCCGAAGGCCTGGCCGTGGCCATGGCCCTGCGCGCCACAGGATTGTCGAATTTCAAGGCCGCGCTGGTGGCGATCGGCTCTGGCCTGATGGAGCCGCTGGGGGCAGTGATCGGCCTGGGCATCTCTACTGGCTTCGCCCTCGCCTACCCGATCAGCATGGGCCTGGCAGCGGGCGCGATGATCTTCGTGGTGTCGCACGAGGTGATTCCGGAAACTCACCGCAACGGCCACCAGACCTCGGCAACGCTGGGCCTGATGGGCGGCTTTGCGGTGATGATGTTTTTGGATACTGCGCTGGGCTGATCTGCGGGAACCCCATGAGGGCGGCGCTCGCCGCCCCTGCAACAGGCAATCGCCGCGTCAGACGTGCACCGCGACCTTCAAGGCCTCCAACGCCGGCTCCACCTTGATGCCCAACTCGGCGCCCAGCTCCAGCACGCGCGCCAGGTCCTGCTGACCGACCATCACCATCTGCAGCTCGTCATCGAGCAACTGGCTGAAGTTCAGCAGCACATAGCCGCCCGCTTCCTTGTTCAGTGCACCCATCTGCACCTGGATGCGGTTGAGCGCGGTCAGCGGCTCGGTACGTGCCAACTGCTTGGGCTTGAGGGTGAAGGGCACGCTCTTGTCGAACGAATCGCTGATCGCCTGGAACAGGTCCTGGTAGCTGTCGGCTTGGAACACCACGGTGTCCGGCAGACTGCCGAGCACCACCCATTCGCCCAGCGGGATCGGGAAACTGTCGTCGTAGTTGATGTCGGGATTGGCCGCAAGAAAAGCGGCAGGGTCGGCGTAAGCCTGGGCGGCCTCGTCGGCGATACGCTCGATGTCCGCCTCGCGCAGGCAACCGGCGCCGATGAGGCTGATGAATTCGAGCAACTGGTTTTTCATGGGGGGCCCTGCTTGGCGAATGGCGAAAAAGGCGCCAAGGATACCCCCCGAGGTGTCAGCCGACCAGCGCCTGCAGGCGAGCGGCCGCTTCGCTGGCACCCATGGTCTGCGCCGCGACCAGCGCGGTAGCGCCACGCGCATCCTGGCGGGCCGGGTCGGCGCCCTGGGCCAGGAGATAGTCGAGGATTTCGCTGCGGTTGAACATCGCTGCCAGCATCAATGCCGTGCGGCCATCGACGGCTGCCGCGTCCACCGGCACCCCGTGCTCGATGAACAGCCGGATCATCGCCAGGTCGCCCTTGAAGGCAGCACCAGCAATCGGTAATTGGCCATTGTCGTTGGCGATCAAGGGATCTGCGCCATGGGCCAGCAGCACCTTCACCGCCTCATGATGACCGTGATAGCTCGCCAGCATCAGCAAGGTGTCGCCCTTGTGATTGCGCAGGTTAGCCGGCAGGCCACCGTCAAGCAGGCGCTCGAGCATGGCGGCATCGCCTCGGCGGGCACGCTCGAATACTTCTTCAGCGAAGGCGGCGGATTCTTCTTCGGTCATCGCGGTGGGCTGTTGGTCGGACATCTGGAACCTCCTGACAAGTGTGTTGGCCCAATTTTGTGTCAGGCCGTCGCCGGGCAGCAAAGGTTCAGATTCTATGGGACCGAGAGGCAGGCTCTATGACCTTGCAAAATGCACTGTGCAAAATGCACGACCATGCACAATGCCCGGCAGTCAATCCCGCGAATCAAATTAACTAATTGTTTTTAAAGGAATTTATTTTATATCAAAGCCTGGCACGGTCACTGCAACCATCAACTCACGTCTGCAAACCTACACGTCAGGAGTTGATATGGACCTCATCCAGGAAAAATTCGTTTCGGTCTTCCCGGCCTATCAGGTCGACACCAAGTCCCGTCCGGACGGCGGCATCCTGCTGACCCTGCGCGCCGCCGACGGCACGGTGACTCGTCGTGTGCTTTCCTATGCGCAACTGCACAGCGCCGAGCAACTGTCCTGGGCCATCAGTGCCATTCGCCGCGACCTGGCCGAGCAAGCCAGCGAACTGCCTGTTATCTCCATGCTGCAAAGCCAGCAACGTTTCGCCCTGCCGACCTATCGTTGACAGTGCCGCCCGTTTCGCGGGGCAATCCTCCTTCCACGAAGGGATTCTGTGGGAAGAGGATTGCCCCGCGATCTATTACAGCTCGCTCATCCCTGCAAACTGTCGTGCCTGCTCGTCGCCGGTCATGCGGATGCCCTGCTCGTTGCCAAACAAGCGCACGGCCAGGCAGAACGGTGTATCGCCCAGATCGATCCAGCGTCGAGTCTGCGCAGGCACTACCAGCACATCGCCCTTCTCGCACAGCAGCGCAAATACCTGCTCACCCAGACGCAGGCTGATTTGGCCTCGCCCGCTCACCATCGCGAATACCTCGACGGCGTCATGCACGTGCTCATCACGCAGGTCGACTTCGGTCGGCTGATCGCCGTCTCGGTTCAGCAGCATCAGGGTCTGGCAACCGTGCGTGGTCATCAACATGTCGATCAGGCCACCGGCCTCCTCGCGCACTTGGGCCTCGGCGCTGCCTGGGCGAATGCGCAGGCCGTGGTCGTGCCGTGCAAATTGCACGCCCTGCTCGGCCAGGGTGGCGGCAATGTCTTCATGGTGGGTCAGCACCTTGTTCGCCAGCTGCGGGCTGCTGGAATGAAAAACGCTGAGAATGCTCATCAGGGGCTGTTCCTGGTCTGTTGCGAACGAAGGGCAATGATAACGGCTGCAGCCAGCGCTGCGACGCTGGCCATACCAAAGGTGAACTGCGGGCCGAGCAGTTTCCAGCTGTAGCCCGAATAAAGCGCACCCAGCGCGCCACCGGTGCCGGACAGCGCCGCATACAGCGCCTGGCCCTGCCCCTGCTGGCGAGCGCCAAAGCTGGACTGGACGAAGGCGATGGAGGCCGCGTGGAAGCAGCCGAAGGTGGCTGCGTGCAGCAACTGGGCAAGGATCAGCACCGCCGGAATATCGGCAAGGCTGCCCAGCAGCAGCCAGCGCAACGAGGCCAGCAAGAAGCTCGCCAGCAACACGCTGCGCACCGGGAAGCGCGCAAAGATCCGGCTCATCAGCATGAACATCAGCACCTCGGCGACCACCCCGAGCGCCCACAGCAGGCCAATGGCGCCGCGGCTGTAGCCCAGGTGTTCCAGGTGCAAGGTGAGGAAGGTGTAGTACGGGCCGTGGCTGAGCTGCATCAGCGCCACGCAGATATAGAACGCCAACACGCCCGGAGCCGCCAGTTGCTTGAGAAAGCCCTCTGCCCCGCGCCGTTCGGCGTGCTCGACCGGTTGGGCATTGGGCACCCACAGGCTGGCAATGACGATGCCGCCCATGATGCTGACCATCGCCAGCGGGTAGATGTCCAGGCTCAACCATTCGAACAACCGCCCCAACCCGACCACGGTGAGGATGAAACCGATCGAGCCCCATAGCCGGACCTGGCTGTAGCGCGAGGTCTGCCCATGCAGATGCGCCAGAGTGATCACTTCGAACTGCGGCAGCACCGCATGCCAGAAGAACGCGTGCAAGGCCATGACCAGCGCCAGCCAGGCGTAGCTCTTGGCGAAGAAGATCAGGGAAAAGGTCGCCAGCGTACACAGGGCCCCCAGGCGCACGATCAGCAGGCGCCGACCGCTGCGGTCACCCAGCCAGCCCCACAGGTTGGGGGCGATGCAGCGCATGAGCATGGGGATCGCCACCAGCTCGCCGATGCGTGCCGGGGAAAAGCCGAGGTGGTCGAAGTACAGGGCCAGGAAAGGTGCGGTGGCACCGAGCAAGGCGAAGTAGCAGAGGTAGAAGCTGGACAGACGCCAGTATGGGATGGGGTGCATGGATGGGCCTTGTGGGGACCTGTACAGGCCTCTTCGCGAGCAAGTCGGAGCGGCGGTTCGGCGCTCCGACTTGCCCGCGAAGAGGCCGTGCCTGGCTAGATCAGAGCTGGCCCAGCACCGGGGTGTTGACCTTCACCTCGGCATTCTGCGCACGGTGGCGCAGCAGGTGGTCCATCAGCACGATGGCCATCATCGCCTCGGCGATCGGCGTGGCGCGAATGCCCACGCACGGGTCATGGCGCCCCTTGGTGATGACGTCGACCGGGTCCCCATTGACGTCGATCGAGCGGCCCGGCACGGTGATGCTCGAGGTTGGCTTGAGTGCCAGGTGGGCAACGATCGGCTGACCCGACGAAATACCCCCGAGAATGCCGCCGGCGTTATTGCTGAGGAAGCCTTCTGGCGTGAGCTCGTCGCGGTGCTCGCTGCCGCGCTGGGCGATGCTGGCGAACCCGGCACCGATCTCCACGCCCTTGACCGCGTTGATGCTCATCAGCGCGTGGGCCAGTTCGGCGTCGAGGCGGTCGAAGATCGGCTCGCCCAGGCCCGGCATCACGCCCTCGGCGACCACGGTGATCTTCGCGCCGACCGAATCCTGGTCACGGCGCAGTTGATCCATGTAGGCCTCAAGCTCAGGGACTTTGTCCGGGTCGGGGCTGAAGAAGGCATTCTGCTCGACGCTGTCCCAGGTCTTGAAGGGGATTTCGATCGGGCCCAACTGGCTCATGTAGCCGCGCACGCGAATGCCTTGGGTGGCCAGGAACTTCTTGGCGATGGCACCAGCCGCCACGCGCATGGCGGTTTCACGGGCCGAGCTGCGGCCACCGCCGCGGTAATCACGGATGCCGTACTTGTGGTGATAGGTGTAGTCGGCGTGGGCCGGGCGGAACAGGTCCTTGATGGCCGAGTAGTCCTTGGACTTCTGGTCGGTGTTGCGGATCAGCAGGCCAATCGAGCAACCGGTGGTACGACCTTCGAACACCCCGGAGAGGATTTCGACTTCGTCGGCTTCCTGACGCTGGGTGGTGTGCCGACTGGTACCGGGCTTGCGACGATCCAGGTCGTGCTGCAGGTCGGCCAGCGAAATTTCCAGGCCCGGCGGGCAGCCGTCGACGATGGCGACCAGCGCGGGGCCATGGCTTTCGCCTGCGGTGGTGACGGTGAACAGCTTGCCGTAGGTATTGCCGGACATGGACGCTCCGCGAAAATCAGCCTGAACTTGAAAGAGGCCGCCAGTATACGGAAAGCCACAGCTTTGCGAAAAAAATCGCGAGAACCTTCGTTCGCACCCCAGGTCAAATCGAACATCTCCCCATGCAGTATCCGAAGATGCGCATCGTCGCCCTGCTCCTGCTGTTGTTCACAAGCCTGGCCCAGGCCGCCGCCCCTACCGTGCTCAAGCATCCCATCGACCTGGACACCGGCCATGGCGTGCTGCACGGCAGCCTGTTGTTGCCGCTGCAGGACACACCGCCGCCGGTGGCGCTGATCATCGCCGGCTCCGGGCCCACCGACCGCGACGGCAACAACCCGGCATCCGGGCGCATCGACAACCTAAAACGCCTGGCCCAACTGCTCGCCAACGAGCACATCGCCAGCGTGCGCTACGACAAGCGCGGGGTCGCCGCCAGCCAGCCGGCGGCGCCCGACGAACGCGACCTGAGCGTCGAAGGTTATGTCGCCGATGTCGTGGCCTGGGCGCACAAGCTGCAAGCCGACCCACGCTTCGGCCCGGTGATCCTGATCGGCCACAGCGAAGGCGCGCTGATCGCCAGCCTCGCCGCCAATCAAGCCGGTGCCAGCGCGGTGATCACGCTGGCCGGCAGCGGCCGCCCCATTGCCGATGTGCTGCGTGAACAACTGGCCCAGCGCCTGTCGCCGGCGCAACTTGCCCGCGGCAACAGCCTGTTAGACCGCCTGCAGGCCGGCCAGACCAGCCTGGATGTGCCCACGCCCTTGCGCGAGGTGTTTCGACCGACGGTGCAGCCCTACCTGATCTCACTGTTCCGCCAGGACCCGGCCAGGGCCTTCTCGCGTTTGCAGGTACCGGCACTGATCGTCCAGGGCCGCAACGACGTGCAGGTCGAGGTCGACGACGCCGAGCGCCTGAAAGCCGCCAAACCGGACGCCGAGCTGGTGCTGATCGATGGCATGAACCATATGCTGCGCATCAGCCCGCGAGCGATGAGCGAGCAGCGCGACAGTTACAGCAATCCTGACCTGCCCCTGGCCCACGAGCTGGGCGAGCGGATCGTCGCCTTCATCCACCGCTTGCAGTCCGCCTGACACTTTTACCCCTCAGGTCTTGCCCGGTGCTGCCGATAATGCATGGCAAGAGGCGGTGATGCCAAAGAGCCTTATCGTGCAGCAAGCGTTGCGCGCACAGGCATGGCATCACCCGGCCCGTGCACTTGAGGATTGCCCTGATGACCGATGCACCCGCCGCCGAGGCGATCGAAGAACAACCACCGGAAAGCGCGCCGCTGCCCTGGGCGGACCTGGCCGCCGAGCACTTTCAGCTGCTGCGCCTGGCGCCGCTGCCCACCGACCGCAACAGCGGCGCGCGACCGCTGCGTTTCGTGCAGTTCGGCTACGCCGAGCGCCACGACAAGGCCAACAGCCTGCTGCGCATGGAAATCCTGCTGCCAGGCCAGAAGGTACGCAAGGAGCAGAACCGCCTTGACGTGCGGGTCGACCATGAACAGCGTGTCGTGCGCATCGGTGACGACGCCGGCCTGCAACTGGAGCCACTCAACCGCGGCCTTGGCCGCTACGTGCTGGCCCAGGCCGTGCAATGGCTGCAGCGCAAATGGTCGCACTACCAGGTCGAGGGCATGGCCCTGCCCAGCAAGGATGCCCTCAACGAAGACTCGCGCCTGCGTCGCGACCACGTGCTGCGCAGCGTAGGGCTGGAGGTGGAGTATGCCGACGGCCAGATGCTCAAGGCCCGAACCGTCGAAACGGCGGTCGGCCAGCTCAAGAGCGCCTGGAGCAACGAGAAGGTGCAGCGCGTCGACATGCTCGAAGCGGCGACCATGCTGCAACAGGCAGAGCAGAAACTGCAGGAGAAGGAAGCGCAACTGCGCGAGCGCGACGAGCGTGTGGCCAAGTACCGCCGCGAGGATAGCGGCCTGCGCTTCACCATCACCTGCCTGGTCGCCTTTGCGGTGTTCCAGGCCGGCCTGCTGATCTGGATTGCCACTCGCTGACGCCCGATCGCGGGGGGCATGCCCCCCGCGACCGAAGCCTCATACCCGCGAAGCAAACAACTCCTGGTGGTCCCGGCATTGCTGCGCCGTCAGCATGAACACGCCGTGGCCACCGCGCTCGAAGTCCAGCCAGGCGAAGTCCACCTCCGGGTAGAGGGCTTCGACATGGACCTGGCTGTTGCCCACCTCGACAATCAACAAGCCCTTCTCGGTCAGGTGATCAGCGGCCTCGGCAAGCATGCGTCGCACCAGGTCCAGACCGTCGTTGCCGCAGGCCAGGCCAAGCTCGGGCTCGTGGTGGTACTCGGTGGGCATGTCGGCGAAATCCTCGGCGTCGACATAGGGCGGATTGGACAGGATCAGGTCGAAACGCTGGCCCGGGAGCCCGGCAAAACCATCGCCCTGCACGGTGAATACACGCTGGTCGAGGCCGTGGCGCTCGATATTCTGATTGGCCACTTCGAGCGCGTCGAAGGACAGATCGGCCAGTACCACTTCGGCCTCCTGGAACACATCGGCGGCAACGATTCCGATGCAGCCGGAGCCGGTGCACAGGTCGAGGATCCGCGCCGGCTCGCTGGCCAGCCACGGCTCGAAGCGCTTCTCGATCAGTTCGCCGATCGGGGAACGTGGTATCAGTACCCGCTCGTCGACGATGAACGACATGCCGCAGAACCACGCCTCGCCCAGCAGGTAGGCGGTCGGTACCCGCTCCTCGATACGTCGCTTGAGCAAGTGCTGCAGACGCACCCGTTCGTCATCCTCCAACTGGCAGTCCAGGTAGCTGTCGGCCACCTCCCAGGGCAAATGCACGGCACCGAGCACCAAGAGGCGGGCCTCGTCCCAGGCGTTGTCGGCGCCATGACCGAAGAACAGCTCGTGCTCATGGAAGCGGCTGACCGCCCAGCGGATGTGGTCGCGCAGGGTGCGCAGGCGGGATGTGATCACGGAGTACTCCTTTTCAGACTGTGCGAAAGTCTAACAGCCCCCCGGCTGAAATGTTCCACCGGTTCCCGTTCGGATAGCCACAGGCCAGTAACCATGCCGTCTGCGTTGTCAACCATTCACATTGGCGCCGAGGCAAGGGAGAATAGAGGGATAAAAGCCCTTCCAAGGAGCCCTTGATGTCCGTTCCAACCACGATGTTCCGCCTCACCGGCCGCGATTACCCGCCGGCCAGGCTGAGCCAAGCCAGCCTGATCGTCATCGACGCGCAAAAGGAGTACCTGAGCGGTCCACTGGCGCTGTCGGGCATGGACGAGGCCGTGGCGAACATTGCCAAGTTGCTCGAGGCTGCCCGCAAGGCCGGACGCCCGATTATCCATGTCCGCCACCTCGGCACCGTCGGTGGCCGCTTCGACCCGCAGGGTGTGGCCGGCGAATTCATTCCGGGCCTCGAGCCGCAAGGCGACGAAATCGTCATCGAAAAGCGCATGCCCAACGCGTTCAAGAACACCAAGCTGCACGAGACGCTGCAGCAGCTTGGCCACCTGGACCTGATCGTCTGCGGTTTCATGAGCCACTCCAGCGTCAGCACCACGGTGCGCCGTGCCAAGGACTATGGTTATCGCTGCACCCTGGTGGAAGACGCCTCGGCCACCCGTGACCTGGCGCTCAAGGATACGGTCATTCCGGCCGCGCAGATCCACCAGTGCGAGATGGCCGTGATGGCCGACAACTTTGCCTGTGTCGCCCCGACCGCCAGCCTGATCTGACCGCGCAACCGCCCGGCAGCCGGGCGGAACCCGACGGGCGAGCACAGGTCTGATTCCGGATACCTACAGAGGAACACGGAATGAAGCTCAAAGGCAGTTTCGATGCCAAGCGCCTGCGCCCGCGCGAGCCGGGCAACTGGGGCGCGCGCCTGGCTGCCGGCCTGTCCGCCCTGCTCGCCACCCTGGGCATCCTCCTGGCCATGGCCGGTTTCGCCGGACTGCTGGGCAACTACCAGGCCCTGGCCGAACTCAATGCCAACCGCCCCTTGTCGGCCATTCTCACGGTGATCGGGTTGCTGATGCTGTACCTGGGGGTGCGCTTCTGGCGGCGCAGCCGCATTCGCCTGCGCCGAGGGCGGGAGCTGAACCTGTCGCCGCACTTGATGAAAAAGCATGATTGAGCGTTGACCAGCGCGCTGCTGACGACGCAGGGCCGTTCGCGTAGAATACGCCGCCCACGTGGAGGCACACATGCAAGACGACGACTTTTCCCTCTTCCGCAGCGAGGTGCGTGGCGTCAAGCCCATCGCACACGACCGCGCCGAAGTCGGCAAGCCCAAGGCCGACCGCAAGCAGCTGGCCGGCCTGCGCCAGGCCGCTACCGTGCGCAGCGACCAGCCGCTGGTGGTCGATGGCATGTCGGACCAGTTCGTCATCGACGTTGGCGCTGAAGACGAACTGATGTGGCGCCGCGACGGCGTGCAGGAAAGCCAGATTCGCAAGCTCAAGCTCGGCCAGATCGCCTTCGAGGGCAGCCTCGACCTGCACGGCATGACCGTTGAACGCGCGCGCGAAACGCTCTGGGACTTCATCGCCGAAGCCACCAAGCTGGAAGTGCGCTGCGTGCGGGTCACCCATGGCAAGGCTGCGCGCATCGACGGCAAGCGCCCTATGATCAAGAGCCACGTCAACACCTGGCTGCGCCAGCACCCGCAAGTGCTCGGTTTCGTCTCTTGCCAGGCCCGTCATGGCGGCACCGGCGCCTTGTACGTGATGCTCAAGCGGACCATGCTCGACGGTCGCGACGAATGACATCACGCTTGCAGCGCCGCGTTTGCCGCCGTAACCTTCGTTTTTGCGTTTTTTCCCACAGGTAGATCCATGTCCCTGGAACAGAACTACACCGAGATCCTCAGCCAGATCGGCGAGGACGTCTCCCGTGAGGGCCTGCTCGACACGCCCAAGCGGGCCGCAAAGGCCATGAAGTACCTTTGCCGCGGTTATGAACAAACCCTGGAAGAAGTCACCAACGGTGCGCTGTTCACTTCGGACAACAGCGAGATGGTGCTGGTCCGGGACATCGAGCTCTATTCGATGTGCGAACACCACATGCTGCCGTTCATCGGCAAGGCCCATGTGGCCTACCTGCCCAAGGGCAAGGTGCTGGGGTTGTCCAAGGTGGCACGGATCGTCGACATGTACGCACGTCGCCTGCAGATCCAGGAAAACCTCAGCCGCCAGATCGCCGAGGCCGTGGAGAAGGTTACCGGCGCCGCAGGCGTTGCGGTGGTCATCGAGGCCAAGCACATGTGCATGATGATGCGCGGTGTCGAGAAACAGAATTCGAGCATGATCACTTCGGTGATGCTTGGCGAGTTCCGCGAGAACGCCGCCACCCGCAGTGAATTCCTCAGTCTGATCAAGTGATCGGACTCTGCGCGAAGCCGACCCCTCGGGGTCGGCTTTTTATTTTCCGTTGTGCACCACAGATCAGGAGTTGCCCATGATCGTCAAAGCCCTGCGAGTCGGCCTCGGCCAGCTCATCGTGTTCGGCGACTGGATCAGCCGCCCGGCCAAGCGCAAGCGCGACGCCGCCGCCCAGGCCAAGGTCGAGCAGCAGGCCAAGGGGCTGGCGCTGTACCAGTTCCATGCCTGCCCGTTCTGCGTCAAGACCCGCCGCGCCCTCCACCGCCTCAACGTGCCGGTGGCACTGCGCGATGCGAAGAACGACCCGCAACACCGCCAGGCACTGCAGGAAGGCGGCGGCCGGGTAAAGGTGCCGTGCCTGCGTATCGAAGAGGACGGCAAGGTGACCTGGATGTATGAGTCCAAGGACATCATTGGCTATCTGGAAAAGCGCTTCGGGTCGGTCTGAGCCTGGCGCAGTCACAAGGACTGCGCCGCTGCCAAGCCGATCAATCCACCATCGGCACATGCCGCGGATGGCTGGCAACCCGCTCAAGCCAAGCCCTCACCCCCGGATACTCGGCCAGGTCGAAGCCACCCTGTTGCGCCACGTGGGTGTAGGCATACAACGCCACATCGGCGATCGAGTACTGCTCGCCCACCAGGTACGGCGTCATCTGCAACTGGCGCTCCATCACCTTGAGCGCCTTGTAGCCGCCCTTGTGCAACTTGCGGTACTCCTCGAGGCGCTCATCCGGCAATCCCAGGTAGAACTGGATGAAACGCGCCACGGCAATGTAAGGCTCGTGGCTGTACTGCTCGAAGAACTGCCATTGCAGCACCTGGGTACGCAAGCGCGGCTCGACCGGCAGGAACTCGCTGCCGTCGGCGAGGAAGTTGAGGATCGCGTTGGACTCCCACAGGCAGGTACCGTCTTCGAGCTCCAGCACCGGCACCTTGCCATTGGGGTTTCTGGCCAGGAACTCGGGGGTCTCGGTCTCGCCTTTGAGAATGTCGACCGAGTGCCACTCATAGGGGCGCCCCAGAAGATTCAGCATCAACTTGATCTTGTAGCAGTTGCCCGACTGGTAATCCCCATAAACCTTGTACATCGCCCCTCCCCTCCTGTGCAGTTGCAGGTCAGCGCCCAATAGTTGGGGACTGTACGGCTAAATGCAATGACTGCTGTATGGCAAGCTTCCGATTCGCCCGCGTTAGTCTGAAAAAACTGCTTACATGAACAAGGAATGCCCCATGACCGACGCCACTTCCACGCGTCTGCGCCCACTGGCGGACAGCGCCCCATCGGCGGTGGTCGCCGGTTTCATCGCCATGCTGACCGGCTATACCAGTTCCCTGGTGCTGATGTTCCAGGCTGGCCAGGCCGCTGGGTTGACCACCGCGCAGATTTCCTCGTGGATATGGGCGCTGTCGATCGGCATGGCGGTGTGCAGCATCGGCCTGTCGCTGCGCTATCGCACCCCAATCACCGTGGCCTGGTCGACGCCGGGCGCAGCGTTGCTGATCACCAGCCTTGGCGGTGTCAGCTATGGCGAAGCCATCGGCGCGTACATTACCTGCGCCGTGCTGGTGCTGGTCTGCGGCTTGACCGGCAGTTTCGAGCGCCTGGTGCGGCGTATTCCGGCGTCGCTGGCGTCGGCCTTGCTGGCAGGGATCCTGTTCAAGATCGGCAGTGAAATCTTCGTCGCCGCCCAGCATCGCACCCTGCTGGTACTGGGCATGTTCTTCAGCTACCTGCTGGTCAAGCGCCTGTCACCGCGCTATTGCGTACTGGCCGCGCTGGTGGTCGGCACGACGCTGTCCGGCATCCTGGGGCTGCTGGACTTCAGCCACTTCAACCTGGAGGTGGCAAAACCGGTCTGGACCACGCCGAGCTTCTCGTTGGCAGCGACCATCAGCATCGGCATCCCGCTGTTCGTGGTGGCGATGACTTCGCAGAACATGCCCGGAGTTGCCGTGCTGCGCGCCGACGGCTACCAGGTGCCGGCCTCACCGCTGATCTCGGCGACCGGCTTCGCCTCGCTGCTGCTGGCCCCCTTCGGTTCGCACGGGGTCAACCTGGCGGCCATCAGCGCGGCGATCTGCACCGGCCCGCACGCCCATGAAGACCCGGCCAAGCGCTATACCGCGGCAGTCTGGTGCGGAATCTTCTATGGTATCGCCGGGGTGTTCGGCGCGACCTTGGCGGCGCTGTTCGCGGCGCTACCGAAGGAGCTGGTGCTGTCGATTGCGGCGCTGGCGCTGTTCGGCTCGATCATGAACGGGTTGACCGTGGCGATGAGCGAAGCGCGGGAGCGTGAGGCGGCGCTGATCACCTTCATGGTGACGGCCTCGGGGCTGACGCTGTTTTCGATCGGTTCGGCGTTCTGGGGGATCGTGGCGGGGGTGATTACCTTGCTGATACTGAGTCCGCGCAAGGGGTAAAGGTTATTGGTTGCCTGTACCGACCTCTTCGCGGGCAAGCCCGCTCCCACAGAGGTCCAGCAGTATTGAAGGCTGCGCCGTACCTGTGGGAGCGGCGGTTCGCCGCTGCGACTTGCCCGCGAAGAGGCCAGCCTCATCCCAAGCGGAAATGCCCCACCATCCCCTTCAACTCATCCCCCAACTGCGCCAGCTCCACACTCGACCGCGCATTGTCCTGCATCGCCAGCGCCGCCTGATCCGCACTACCGCGAATCTGCGTGACGCTGCGGCTGATCTCCTCGGCCACCGAGCTTTGCTGCTCCGCTGCGGCAGCGATCTGCTGGTTCATCTGCTGGATCAGCGACACGGCCGAGGCGATGCTACCCAGGGCGCTTTCGGTGTGCAGCGCATCAGCCACGGCCATGCGCACCAGCTCGGTACTGCCACGAATCTGCGCCACCGATTGCTGGGCGTTGCCGCGCAGGCTGGCCACCAGGCGCTCGATCTCCTCGGTCGACTGCCGGGTACGCCGTGCCAAGGCCCGCACTTCGTCAGCCACTACGGCAAAACCACGGCCCTGCTCACCAGCGCGCGCGGCCTCGATCGCCGCGTTGAGCGCCAGCAGGTTGGTCTGCTCGGCGACGCTCTTGATCACCTCCAGCACATCGCCGATGGTGTGGATCTCGGCACTCAGGCTGTCGATACCGGAGCTGGCGGCTTCCGCAGCCTCGGCCAGCTGTTCGATGCGCTGCATGCTCTGGCGTACCACCTGCTGGCCGGACTCGACCTTGTCGTCGGCATCCTGCGCCGCTTGCGCTGCCTCCTCGGCGTTGCGCGCCACATCGTGCACGGTCGCAGTCATCTGCTGCATCGCGGTGGCGACCTGTTCGGTCTCCTCCTTCTGGCTGCCGACCTCACGGTTGGTCTGCTCGGTCACCGCCGATAGCGCCTGGGCATTGCCGGCCAGTTGTTCGATGCCCTGCTGCAATCCGCTGACGATACCTGACAGCCCCGCCGCCATCTGCTGCATGGCCAGGGTGAGTTGCCCCACCTCATCGCGACCTGCCACTTGCGCCTCGACCACCAGATCGCCAGCCGCGATGCGCTGGGCACTGGCGATCACCCGTTTGAGCGGCCCGACCACGGCGCGCGTGATCAACCAGGCGGCAACGATGCCCACCAGCAACGCCAGGGCCGTGGCGATGGCGATGGCCAGCGCGTTGTGCAGCAGCTCCTGGCGCATGGCTTCCTGCTGCTCCGCATAGGCCTGGTCAACCCGGCTGGTGACCTGTTCGGCGCTGGCCTGCAACTGGGTCTTGGTACCCTGCTCCTTGGCCAGTTCATCAGTGTATTCGTTGAGTTTGTCGGAGAAGGTGGCGATATGCCCGGCCACCTCGCCCAATACGCTCTGGTAACCGGAATCGGTGACGGCGGTCTTGAGCTGATCGACCAGATTCGCCGCATCGACCGTCTGCGCGATGCGCCCGGCGGACACCACCTCTTCGCCCTTGCGCCCCTGCTCCAGACGTACCCGCGCCTCGTCCATCGCCTGCAGCATCAGGCGCGAGACCTGGGCCACCTGCGCGGCCTGATCGAGAAACTCGCTGCCCTGCTGGCCCTGGGACTGCTTGAGGGTGTAGGCGCCATCGTCCGCCAGCCCGGCCTGCAGCACATCGAGGTTGTTGGCGACGCTGGACACCGACCAGCCAGCCGTATCCAGCGCCAGCTCCTTGGCCTGCACGGCCTCGACGAAGGCATCGAAGGCCTGGCCATAGGCATTGAGGTCTGCCTCGCTCGCCGCCAGCGTCGGCAGGCTGCGCACGCGTTCGACCAGCGTCTGCAAGCCCGCGCGCAAGGCCTCGGCCTCCTTGATGTCAGAACGCAGGGCGAAGGCTTGCTCATGCTGGCGTAGACGCAGCAGGTCGGTATTGACCTCGCCCATCTGCCGCAGCCCGTCAAAGCGCTGGCCGATATTGTTCAGGGCGTACACACCGATGGCCGCCACCGCCAGGGTCAACAGCAGCACCAGGGCGAAACCCAGGCCGAGTTTACGTGCCATGCCCAGATTGGACAGACTACCGCGCTTGGTCGCCCCCATCGCCGCTCCCCCTTGCCCATGCAGGTGTTCCCGAATACCAAGAGTGACAACCGTGCCGGCCGGCTCACAAGGGCTTGACGTCAGAATGGTGTCAAATAGCTATGACCCTGTCGTTTTCAGCTATCTGTAGGTCGCCCTGCATGTGCGAAGAAGGCCTGGGCACGGATGTCCTGCCCATACGCGACATTGATGCGTAGCCAGTCGCTGTCGGCTCCCTGGTGATCGAAAGCGCTGCCTGGGGTAAGCAACACCGAATGCTCCAGCGCCAGGCGATCGAGCCAGGCGAAATCCCGGCCCGGCACCCGCGCCCAGACGAACATGCCGCCATAAGGCTCGCAGAATACCTCCCAACCAAGGACCTCCAACTGCCCCAGCAACTTGGCCATGTGCTGGGCCAGGCGCAGCCGCAAACGCTGCACGCTCTTGCGATAGCTGCCGTTGGCGAGCATCTGCCCGACCACTTGCTCGACGAAGCGTGAAGTGCCGATGCCGGTCACCATCTTCAACTGCGCCAGTTGGCCGATCAGCTCGGCGTCGGCGGCGATGTAGCCGACCCGCAGGGCACTGCTCAGGGTCTTGGAAAAGCTGCCCAGGTAGATCACCCGCTGTTCGCTGTCCAGCGTCGCCAGTCGCGTGGCCGGGCCGTCCTGGAAGTCTGCGTAGATGTCATCCTCGATGATCCGCAGATCATGCTCACGCGCCAGCTCCAGCAAGCGGTAGGCGGTCTTGGGGCTGAGACTGGTGCCGGTCGGGTTCTGGTAAAGGCTGTTGACGAACAGGCAACGCGGGCGGTGTTCGACCAGCAGTTGCTCGAGCGCCTGGACATCAGGGCCTGCAGGGGTGCGCGGCAACGGCAGCATGCGCACCTGATGCTGGCGCAGCAGGGTGAACAGGTTGTAGTAGCCGGGGCTTTCGACCACCACCGTATCGCCGGGCTTGAGTAGCGTCCGCACCAGCAAGTCAAGGCCATGGCTGCCGCCTTGGGTGGTGAGAATGCGCTCAGCAGCGGTGGGGATATCCAGCTGCGACAGGCGCTTGTGCAACTGCTGGCGCAGGCTGGCCAACCCCAGCGGCGAGCAATAGCGGAACAGGTCTTCGGGGTCGCCACGGCTGACCAGACGTATCGCCTGGGCCAGGGCATCACGGGCGTGCCAGGCGGTGGGCAGCCAGCCACAACCGAGCTTGAGCAAGGTTTCGTGACCATCCCTGAACTGCCTCCAGCTGCCATCGATGGCATCGCCCCAGGCCATGGCATCCTCCTGGGCCAGCCCGGGCTTGCGCTCGGCGACGAAGAAGCCGGTACCGTGGCGCGCCTCCAGCCAGCCAATGGCCACCAGACGGTCGTACGCATCGATCACACAGGATTGGCTGACTTCAAGGGTGCTGGCCAAGGTGCGAATCGACGGCAGCCGCGCACCGGGTCGCAGACGCTGTTGCTCGATCCAGGCTCGCAACTGGTCTGTCAGTTGCTGGACCAGAGGGACGGGACTGAGGCGATTCAGGGAAATGTGCATGGCAAAGTGTTTGCTGATTTTTGGGGAACAGTTAATCACAAATGCCGGGGATGTGTGTCTTGTTGGCGCAGGGAGATGAATTCAATGTGGTTTCACCCACCCCTTCGTAGATGGATACCCCATGCCCGCCCGCCTGGCCTTTGCCCTGTGCCTGATCACCCTCGCCGTGAACCTGCAGGCCCCGCTCTACACCACGTACGCCGATCTGTCCGGATACGGCGCCGCCGCTACCGCCCTGGCATTTTCCAGCTATGTGCTGGGTGTGCTTCCCGTGCTGCTGGCCTTCGGCGGCTTGGCCGACCGGGTCGGCCGCCGCCCATTGATCATGGCCGCACTGCTACTGTCGATGCTGGCCACAACCCTCGTCCTGCTCGCACCCGGCCTCGAAACCCTCGCTCTGACCCGACTGCTGATGGGCGTCGGTACGGCCTTGGCGACCACCACCGCGACCGCCTACATGGGAGAACTGCTGGGCGGCGCCGACAGTACCCGGGCTGCCAATTGGGTAACCGCCAGCACCTCGTTGGGCTTCGGGCTGGGCGCGGCACTGACCAGTCTGTTCCTGTTGCGTGGCCCGAGCCTGAGCCCGGGTAGCTTCTACCTGCAACTGCTGCTGGCCGCCGTCGCCCTATTGCTGGTGTGGCGCCTGCCTGACCGTCGTCCGACACAACGCAGCGCCATGCTGCGCCTGCCCTGCTATCCGCCCGGCAGCCTGCCGTACGGCCTGGCGATCCTGCTGGCCTGGGCCTGCACCGGGCTGGTCATCGCGCTGCTGCCAGGTGTACTGCGCCAGCACGGGCTGAGCGAGTGGTCGGGCTTCTCCACCTTCTGCGTAATCAGTTGCGGCGTGCTGTCCCAGCCGCTGGCTCGGCGCCTGGCAAGCGTGCGCGCCACTCTGCTCGGCCTGACGATCCTGCCGCTGAGCTATGCCCTGTTGGCCTGGGGTGCAGAAAACGGCAGGTTGGCAGCGGTACTGGCAGGTGCCGTGGCTGCCAGCAGCGCCTGTTATGGCTTCATCTACCTTGGCGGGCTGGCGGCGGTAAACACCCTCGCCGGCAACGAGAAGACCCGCGCCAGCGCCGGCTTCTTCCTGCTCGCTTACCTGGGTTTCAGCCTGCCGGTGATCTTCACCGGGCTGCTCAGTGATCGCCTCGGCTCGCGCATGGCGCTGGTGTTGTTCGGCGCAGCCCTGCTGCTGGGCTGCGCCGCGGTGGCGGTGGCGTTGCTGATCTCGGCACGCATCTCGATCAGATGGCCGTGGCACCGCCATCCACGGTCAGGCTATGGCCGGTGGTGAACTTCGCCCCATCGCTGCACAGATAAAGCACCGCGCTGGCGATCTCCTCGACCTTGCCGATGCGCCCGACCGGGTGCATCGCTGCGGCGAACTCGGCCTTGCGCGGATCGGCCTCGTAGGCGCGACGGAACATGTCGGTGTCGATCACTGCCGGGCACACCGCGTTGACCCGAATCCCTTTCTTCGCATACTCGATGGCCGCCGACTTGGTAAGGCCGATCACCGCGTGCTTGGACGCAGCATAGATGCTCATCTTGGGGGCGGCGCCCAGCCCGGCCACCGACGCTGTGTTGACGATCGCACCGCCGCCCTGGGCCAGCAGCAACGGCAACTGGTATTTCATGCACAACCAGACGCCCTTGACGTTGACGCCCATGATCGCGTCGAACTCGGCCTCGCTACCCTCGGCCAGACGCCCCTTCTCGATCTCGATTCCGGCGTTGTTGTACGCGTAGTCCAGGCGACCATAGACGTCGATGATCTTCTCGTGCAGCTGGCGCACATCGCTGTCGCGGGTCACGTCGCAGGCCACGAACAGCGCGTCACCACCGGCTTCGCGAATCAGTGCGACGGTTGCCTCGCCACCGGCCACGTCGAGGTCAGCCACCACCACCTTCAGCCCCTCGGCGGCAAATGCCTGGGCCGTGGCTCGGCCGATACCTGCCGCGCCGCCAGTGACCAGGGCGACCTGGCCGGAAAAAGTCATGCTCATCACAGGCTCCTGCTTCACAGAGATCGAGTAGAGACTGAGTCTAGTCAGAGCACCACCCGGCTGGGCAGCATCATCAGAAGCACGGTTGGACTACCATCGTTTGCAGTGATTCTGCGCTGCCAGCCAGATCATCGAGGTGGATTACCGGGCATTCGCCAACCCGGTCAACCTTGCCTGGCCAGGCTCGACGGTCTATCAACAGGCTTTGCCATCTACAGGGAGAGATACCATGACCCAGACCAACCGCCGCTTCCTGCTCGCCAAACGCCCCGTCGGTGCCGTGCGCCGCGAAGATTTCGACTACCAGCAGGGCCCCGCCGCAGCACCCACCGACGGCCAGATCCAAGTGCGCAACCTCTACCTGTCGCTGGACCCGGCAATGCGCGGCTGGATGAACGAAGGCAAGTCCTACATCCCGCCGGTGGGTCTGGATGAGGTGATGCGCGCGCTGGGCGTCGGCGAAGTCGTCGCCTCCAAACATCCGGACTACAAGCCCGGCGACCATGTCAGCGGCGCCCTTGGCGTACAGGACTACTTCACCGGCACGCCCCAGGGGCTGCACAAGATCGACCCGCGCCTGGCACCCCTGCCCCGCTATCTGTCTGCGCTGGGCATGACCGGCATGACCGCCTACTTCGCCCTGCTCGACGTCGGCCAGCCGAAGGCGGGTGAGACCGTCGTCATTTCCGGAGCTGCCGGCGCCGTTGGCAGCATCGCCGGGCAGATCGCCAAGCTCAAGGGCTGCCACGTCGTGGGGATCGCCGGCGGCGCGCAAAAGTGCCAGTACCTCAAGGATGAACTGGGCTTTGACGGTGTCATCGACTACAAGGCCGAAGATGTGCTCGCCGGCCTCAAGCGCGAATGCCCCAAGGGCGTGGATGTGTATTTCGACAACGTCGGTGGCGAAATCCTCGACGCCGTGTTGAGCCGCCTGAATTTGAAGGCCCGCGTGGTGATTTGCGGCGCCATCAGCCAGTACAACAACAAGGAGGCGGTGAAAGGACCAGCCAACTACCTGTCGCTGCTGGTGAACCGCGCACGCATGGAAGGCTTCGTGGTGATGGACCACGTCAAGGAGTACGGCAAGGCTGCGCAGGAAATAGCTGGCTGGTTGGCCAGTGGCAAGGTCAAGAGCAAGGAGGATGTGGTCGAAGGCCTGGAGACCTTCCCGGAAACGCTGCTCAAGCTGTTCAGCGGGGAGAACTTCGGCAAGCTGGTGCTGAAGGTCTAAAACGGATACAGGTGGCCGCTCCGTGCGGGAGCGGCATTGTAGCGCGATGGGCTGCATGGCAGCCCCTGGATCGAATCAACCGCGAATCTCGGCCACCACCGACGCCAGCGCCTTTGCCGGATCCGCCGCTTGGCTGATCGGGCGGCCGATTACCAGGTAGTCGGAGCCGGCATCCAGTGCCTGACGCGGCGTGAGGATGCGGCGTTGATCGTCCTGGGCACTGCCCGCCGGGCGAATACCCGGGGTCACCAGTTGCAGCGCAGGATGCGCGGCCTTCAGTGCCGGTGCTTCCAGCGCTGAGCACACCAGGCCATCCATACCGGCCTTCTGCGCCAACGCCGCCAGGCGCAACACCTGCTCCTGCGGATCGATATCCAGGCCGATGCCTGCCAGGTCCTCACGCTCCATGCTGGTCAGCACGGTGACACCGATCAGCAGCGGCTGCGGCCCGCTGCGCTTGGCCAGCTCTTCACGGCAGGCCGACATCATGCGCAGGCCGCCGGAACAATGCACGTTGACCATCCACACGCCCATTTCGGCAGCGGCCTTGACCGCCATTGCCGTGGTGTTGGGGATGTCATGGAATTTCAGGTCGAGGAACACCTCGAAGCCCTTGGCGCAGAGGGTCTCGACGATGCCCGAGGCGCTGCTGGTGAACAGCTCCTTGCCGACCTTGACCCGGCACAGCGCCGGATCGAGCTGGTCAGCCAGCGTCAGGGCGGCCTCACGGGTAGGGAAATCGAGGGCGACGATCAGGGGCGTCTGGCAGGCGGACATGGTCAGGTCTCTTGGCAAGTCGTAAACGGCGCGCATTGTAAACGAAGTGGGGCGCGGTGGGGGCCAGAGGTCGGGGTCGAAAACTCCTATACTGGAACCTAACGGCTGGACGGCGGCTCGAAAAGGTATGAGCGCCGCAGCCAGCGGCTCGTGGGAGAGATGAGATGCCTTGGTATGCGTGGTTGATTCTGTTAGTGGCCATTGGCTCGATCGTGGGTGGGCTGATGATGTTGCGGGACACGGCGAAGAAGGTGCCGTTGACGGAGGAGCAGAAGCTGAAGATACGGGAGCGGAATGCGGAGATGGATGCCAAGGAGGCGCGGGATCGATAACCACGAAAAAACCTTGATATTCGGTGAGGCTGCGTTGAAACGGGACTCGGAATGCTGTTGTTCCCCTTTACAGTCGGGCCCGACTCCGGCCGTTCCTTTCCCGTTTCGCCTTGCCTGCCCTTCGCATATATACATTTAAGACAGACCCCGTTTGTGCCCGGCGCTTGATTCAGTTCTCGCTTAGCGTCGAGAAGGCGATCCCCGGATCGCAAGCGATGGCGCCACCCACTCCCACTAAACAGGAGCGGGCTCGACAAATAATACGGTTTAGTTATCATCGCAGGCGAGCTGCCCCTGCGGCAGAAGCCTGCCAATGGAGTTCAATGGGCTCACAATGACCAACAGAATTATTTTTGCAAACACGCTGAGAGGATTTGCCGCGGTATTTGTATTGCTTTCGCACTTCGCAGGTATATTCTGGATCATGAACCCAGCAATTTCCAGCTTGATGGGCGTTCCTTCTCCAGCATCCCTACCACAACTTCCGTATTTTATTGAGCGCTTCGCCGAACACTGCATCATTGCCGGGCAGTTTGGCGTAGGCATATTTTTTATAATTAGCGGACTGGTGATCCCCTTCTCACTTGCGCCCTCCCAAAAACTCAATTTTCTTCGCAGACGAGCTTGGCGTATTTACCCAGTCTACATCGCAGGCTTCACAATCGTAATGCTTGCACTTTACGTACTCGCCCAATACAAGAACGTCAGCTATAGGTTCAGTGCCCTCGACATAATATCTCATTACGGAATTATTACTCGCGCCCCTTTGGACATCAGCCGAATCGACGGAGTCAGCTGGACGCTTGAAGTAGAAATTTATTTTTATTTGATACTATGCGCACTTGGAAAACGCGCCCTGAACCTAGACTTCAAGGCACTCGCACTGGGAATTTTTGTCATCGCATTAATTGCAGCAATCACCTTTAAAGTAAAAAGCTACCTTATTGGCGTACAGGTTTCTTCAGGAATGTTACTCGCACTAGGAATGAGCTACCACGCCCTGATAACCAAGCGCATTACTGAAAAACAGATGCACGCACTAATACTACTGACGGCAATATTAATAACAATCCTATGGACTTACATTGCCGAACCTTATCAATACACACTACAGTGGATGAGTGGCTATCTGCTGGCAATCATTGTTTTCCACACCTGCTACCTATGCAGAGACAAATTCACAAACAATAAAATCCTCTCACACATGGCAGATATCAGCTACCCCTTGTACGTCGTCCATGCGCTAACGGGTTACGCGATAATGTATGTACTCGTGGAACAGGGTGCAAACGCTATCACCGCCATAGCCTCAGCATGCCTTGCCACGTATTTACTTGCGGTAGCAATTCATCAAATGATTGAGAAGTGGTCTTTGAAAAAATCAAAACCTTTAGCTAGAAAGCTAACCCTGCGGGAAGATAACGCTTAATCCAGCATCCGCTTATCGCTGCTTAGACTCTGTCTGAAAAGTCTTGAGACGAAGGTCAGGCAAGGCGAAAACAGCCGAGGAACGGTCGGAGTCGCGCTCGACTTTACGGGTTGTAAATGAGCATTC